>MGMG01000018.1 GCA_001796355.1 Chloroflexi bacterium GWB2_54_36
CGACTTGCCGGATACCACTCGCCGCACCATCAGCCACCAGTTTTACCAGATGCGCAACGATGTCGAACAGTGGGTACGACTGGCCGCATCGGTATTGGCCTACCAGTCTCGCGCTGCATCGCTGGTGACCCCGCCGCATCCCCAACATTCCCGCCTGAAGCACCTCGAGTTGATCGCCACCCGCGGCCGGCAAATTCTGGTCGTATTGGTGATGATCGGCGGAGAAGTTCGACAGCGGCTGCTTTCTCTGAGCGAGCCGGTGACTCAGGAGCAGCTTTCCCAGTCTGCTGAAAGGTTGACCCAATTGTTCCAACGGGCAGACGTCAACGAAATGCGCGCTCGCCTCGCGCAAATGCAAGGCCTGGATGCCGATGTGCTCGTATGGGTCATCGAAGACCTGCTGCAGGCAGATGCGACGCCGGCTGGCGAAGTGTACATCGACGGCCTGACCAATGTGCTCAGCGAGCCCGAATTCACCGGATCTGATGAAGCGCGCCGCTCCCTGCGGATATTAGAGGAACGGTCATTGCTGCAAGACCTGGTCGCCCGCACCTCGGCAGGAAACACACAAGGGGGCGTACAGGTGCTCATTGGCGGGGAGGGCACCTGGGACGAACTGCGCCAGTGGTCATTAGTGCTCGGCAGTTACGGCATGCCTGGTCTGGCAACCGGCACTTTGGGGGTTTTAGGCCCACTGCGCCTTTCCTATGGACGCGCCATTTCAACGGTCCGGTTTCTTTCCGGGCTGCTAAGTGATTTGATGGCCGAATCATCGATAGATGAATCTTCAGCAAACACAGGAGACTTGAATTGATGACTGAACATAAAAAACGAACCAAACCGGTTGAAACACCTACAGAAGAAATGACTACCTCGGCTGAAGGGGTCGAAACCCAGGGGCCGCCAGAAGTAACTGCCTTAAAGGAAGAACTGACAGCAGTTCAGGAGCAGTGTAAGGAATATTCGGAGGGCTGGCAGCGCGAGCGGGCGGATTTTTTGAATTTTCGTAAACGCATCGAACGCGATCAGGCGCAGCTCAACCAGATCGTTACCAGCAACATCATCCGGAAATATCTGAGCGTGAACGATGATATGGAGCGCGCCCTGGCGAACCGTCCGCAGGGGGCAGAATCACAGGAGTGGTGGAATGGCGTTGAGCTGATTTATCGCAAGCTAACCAGTATCCTGGAATCCGAAGGAGTACAGGTTATCCCGGCGGAGGGCGAAATGTTCGATCCTGCGCTGCACGAGGCGATTACCCACGAGGATAGCACCGATGTCGAGAGCGGCAGGGTAATTGCAGTGGTACAGAAGGGATATCGCATCGGCGACCGGATCATCCGGCCGACGCTGGTGCGCGTGGCACGCTAGTTGCTCCGAATAGAAGCTGGATCGAAAAAATTTACCGGGGGACATTCCCTGGCTGACAACAACAAAACTGATGATTAACCTGGAGGAATAATATGGGAAAAATTGTAGGTATCGACCTCGGCACAACCAATTCCGTTGTGGCCGTAATGGTTGGCGGTGAGCCGATGGTCATTCCATCCGCGGAGGGCGAACGGCTGGTACCCTCTGTTGTGGCTTTGAATAAAAACGGCGAACGGCTGGTAGGCCGATCGGCGCGCAATCAGGCCATCGTAAACCCTGAAAATACGGTCTTTTCAATCAAACGCTTGATGGGGCGCAAATTCGATGACCCCGAGGTGCAGCGCACGATTGGGCGCGTCCCGTACAAGGTGACCAAAGCTCCCAATGGCGATGCCCGCGTGGTCATGGGTGAGCGTGAATATTCCCCGCCTGAAATTTCAGCCATGATTCTAGCCAAACTCAAGACCGATGCCGAAGCCTACCTCGGTGAGACGGTCACTCAGGCTGTGATCACCGTGCCGGCTTATTTCAATGACATGCAGCGTAATGCCACCAAAGATGCCGGGAAAATCGCCGGGCTGGAGGTGATGCGAATCATCAACGAGCCGACCGCGTCTTCGCTGGCCTACGGGCTGGATAAGAAAAAGAACGAGATTATTGCAGTCTATGACCTGGGCGGCGGTACCTTCGATATTTCCATTTTGGATGTCGGCGACGGCGTCTTCCAGGTGAAATCCACCTCAGGTGACACATTCCTGGGCGGCGACGACTTCGATCTGCGCCTGATGGATTATTTGATCGATGAATTTAAAAAAGAAACCGCGATGGACTTGCGCAACGACCGCCAGGCGCTTCAGCGTTTGAAGGAAGCTGCCGAAAAAGCCAAAATCGAGCTTTCCACGGTCATGCAGACCGAGATCAACCTGCCTTATCTCACGGCTGATGCTTCTGGACCGAAACACCTGGTGAAGCAAATCACCCGCGCCCGCCTCGAACAGCTGACGCACGACCTGGTCGAACGCTCCATGGAACCTGTTCGCCGGGCAATTTCGGATGCCAACCTGAAACCCTCGGCCATCAATGAGATCGTGATGGTCGGCGGTATGACCCGCATGCCTGCAGTACAGGAAGCCGTACGCCGCGAGTTTGGCAAGGAGCCGCACAAAGGCGTCAACCCGGATGAGGTTGTGGCGGTTGGCGCTGCTATTCAGGGTGCGGTGCTGGGCGGCGATGTTAAAGACGTAATTTTGGTGGATGTTACTCCGCTGACGCTCTCAGTCGAGACGTTGGGCGGCGTGGCAACCCCGCTGGTGGAGCGCAACTCGGCGGTACCGACCAGTAAATCGCAAATTTTCTCGACCGCGGCCGACGGGCAGACCCAGGTTGAGATCCATGTGGTGCAGGGCGAACGCCCGATGGCGGCGGACAACAAGTCGCTTGGCAGCTTCAACCTGGATAAGATTCCGCCAGCTCCACGCGGCATCCCGCAAATTGAAGTGACATTCGACATCGATGCCAACGGCATCACGACCGTCACCGCAAAAGACAAAGCCACCGGCAACAGCCAGCACATTACCATCACCGCTTCCTCTGGCCTAAGCCAGACTGAAATTGAAAAGATGCGAGTGGAAGCTGAAGCGCACGCTGAGGAGGACCGCAAACGCAAGGAACTGGTGGAGGTTCGCAATTATGCGGATAACACCGTCTATGCGGCTGAGAAGACCCTCAAGGATTACGGCGACAAGGTTTCTGCCGAACTTAAGGAGCAGACCGAGCAGGGAATCAGCAAGGTCAAAGAGGCCATGCAGGGTCAGGACACCGCTGCCATTCGCCAGGCGGCGGATGATCTGGGTCAGACCATCCAAAAAGTTGGCGGATCCATGTATCAGCAGCAGGGTGACCAGGCAGGCCCAGCCGCCGACCCCGGCCAGCAGCCAGGCAGCGGCCCCTCTGGTGAAGATGTAGTTGAAGGTGATTTTAAGGAACAGTAAACGGTTCAGGCAACCGGGGGCGGACAGTGAGTTCCGCCCCCTGATTTTCTCTCCTGATGGTAAAATCCGTTCGGGATTTTTGCGATTTTAAAGGGTATGAATGGCAACACGCGATTATTATGAAATATTGGGTGTGAACAAGAATTCGTCGCCCGACGAGATTAAATCCGCTTTCCGAAATCTGGCGCGTAAACACCACCCCGATGTAAATAAAGCTTCCGATGCTGAAGCAGTCTTCAAAGAAATGAACGAAGCGTACGGCGTTCTTTCCGATCCTGAGAAGCGGGCAGCCTATGACCGCTACGGTCATGCCGGTGTGAACGGCATGGGCGGCATGCCCGACTTTACCACCGTCGATTTTTCAGATATCTTCGAGGAGTTTTTTGGCTTTGGCATGGGCGGCGGCGGGCGCCGCAAACCCAATGCGCCACGCCGCGGGGCAGACCTGAACTATGCCACCACCTTGACCTTTGAAGAGTCGGTTTTTGGCGTTGAAAAAGAAATCGAAATTACCCGCGATGAAATCTGCACCACTTGCCGCGGCAGCGGCGCGGAACCGGGGACATCCCCGACGCGCTGCGCCACCTGCGGCGGCCGTGGTGAAGTCCGTCAGACCCGCCAGACTTTCCTTGGCGCCATGGTGCAGGTGACTACCTGCCCGACCTGCGGCGGCTCTGGCGAGGTGATCAGCAGCCCATGTCACACCTGCAAAGGGCGCGGCCAGGAACGCAAGAATGTAAAAAAGGTGGTTGCCATTCCAGCCGGCGTAGATAATGGCACCCAGATTCGCTTATCGGGCGAAGGGCAGGCGGGTATCAACGGCGGGCCCAACGGCAATTTATACCTGGAAATTCGGGTAAAAGATCACGCCTACTTCCACCGCAAAAATGACGACATTTTACTGGATTTGAAAATTAATATCGCCCAGGCCGCGCTTGGAGCTGAAATCGAAGTGCCAACTGTTGAAGGGACTGCCAAACTCAACATACCGGCGGGCACGCAGACCGGGAAGATCTTCCGGCTGAAGGGCAAAGGCGTGCCAAACGTGCGCGGAGCCGGTAAAGGCGACCAGATGGTCATTATTAATGTTGACGTACCACAGCACCTGAACCCACAGCAGCGGGAATTATTCGAACAATTGGCAAAGACTCTGGGTACGGAAGTCCGTCCGCAGGAAAAAAGTTTTTTGGATATCTTAAAAGAGGTGCTGGGTGGTTGAACATTTTTGGTTGGAAGTATCTTTGACGGTTGACGGAGAACTGGCTGAAGCTGTAGCAGATGTGATTGGGCGCTTTACCCCCCAGGGGGTAGTAATGGAACAAGGGGTGACCTATAATGACGCTGAAGATTTAGGTACGCCTTACGGCCCGGTCCGCGTGTATGGCTACATTCCAATGGACAGCACCACCGAGCAGAAACGCCAGCACCTCGAAGAATCGCTCTGGCATCTGTCTCAAATTCGGGCGCTGCCGCAGGCTGAGTACAAAGCCGTCCCCGACCAGGATTGGATGGCCGCCTGGAGACAGCACTACCGACCCATTCCGGTCGGTGAAAAGCTGTTGATCCTGCCTGCCTGGCTTGAATCGACCTACCCCGATCGGGTGGCAATCAAAATCGACCCGAGCATGGCGTTTGGCACCGGTTCACATCCCACCACCCAGCTATGCCTGGCGCTGCTCGAAAAATATGTGCAGCCGGGCAAGCCGGTGATCGACGTTGGCTGCGGGTCGGGCATCCTTTCAATCGGTGCGATAAAAATGGGCGCCAGCAAAGCATTGGCTGTGGATATCGATGCGGCCTCCGTTCGCGCCACCGATGAGAATGCGGCCGCTAACGAGGTTGGCGATCAAATATTCAGCGCGGCGGGTTCGGTCGAGGAAATTTTACAGGGACAATATTTTACCCGCCAGGCGCCGCTGGTGCTGGCGAATATCCTTGCGCCGGTTCTGGTGCGCCTGTTCAACGAGGACCTGGCAAAGCTGATTTCCCCGGGCGGCGTCATCCTCTTATCTGGCATTTTGATCGAGCAGGCGACTGAGGTGGAAGTCGAAGCGGGCAGTCACGGCCTCAAGCTGCTGGAACGCATGACGATCGGAGATTGGATCGCCCTGGCATTCCAGAAACCAGCCCGTTCGACCGATAACTAAGCCGGTTCCCTACCAGATTCGTTCCATTTCCGGGTTGTCGAGCGCTTTCCGCCCGACCTTTGCCAGATCTACCCACTGGTTATTCACTTTTATGCGTACCACATCGGCGGTATAGTCGGTGACCGTCGCGGCGTGGTTATCGAACAAAGCCGAACCGACAGCATAAATATCAACCGGTACATCCAATCGCTCGAAGCGGCTGATTTTTTCCGGATTGAAACCGCCCGATACTACAATCTTCACCGCCTGGCAAAATTGCCGGGCTCGTTCGCGCCACTCCAGCGGGAGGTCCCATTTTTGCCAGGCTGCATCCAGCGCCTGCCGCACCAGGAAGACCAGCCGCGGGTTGACGCCCAGGTCGAGCGCCGGATCACCCAACGGCGGAACGCCTTTGTCGCGTAGACTGCCGCTGGTGTCTAAACGCACGCCGTATAAAATGTAGCGCTGCGCCTCATCGGTTTCGCCAGCTTCCATTAAAGAGCGGTACTTACCGAACATTGCCTGGCACACCGCAACCGAGTCGTTGATGCAGTCATTGTTAAAATCGACCAGGGCGATACGGGGAATGGTGACGGGGATGACCTTGGCGAAGGCCAGAGTTGCCTCACTGGTGTCGCCAAAAAAGCAGGCAATGGCCGCGTGGGCAACTGTTCCGCCACCTGCGCCGCCCCACCAGTCGCCCTGCGCGTCAGTGGAGACAAACGGCCCGAGAGTCTGAGCGTGATCCAGGTTATAGCGTTGGACGGCGATCTGATAGGCGTATCCGTCAGCGGCTTGGACCTCATGGATATCAAAGCGCGCCGGGAAGAAGAGCATGGGCTTGCCGCGGGCTGCTACCAGGGCGTCGTATACATTGCTCGCCACCCGGCTGGCTCGGGTTAGAATACCAAGGGTGGGGGTCTCCAGGATGGCAAAATCGCGGTAGCGACCGCGGACGCGAATGACCGGGTTGACGTGCAGGGGGTTGCCGTCCGAATGAACCATTGCGCCATCCTGTACTGCCCACACCTGTAGGCGGTCAGCGGTGTCAACGAAGGTGTCGCCCTCAAAATAACCGGTGCAGTGGCGCAGCATGGTCAGCGCTTTATCAACGCCCACGACCAGGGTCTTTCCCTGACGGCGGGTGAACCACTGCATTTCAACCTCCAGATCACCGGCGTCGATCTGGGTGGGGTCGATCCCTGGCGGAAGGCGGTGATCGTTGCCATGGTAGGCATAATTACTTTGCGCCAGCACCTCGAGCATGTAGGCAATATTCGAAAAATATTTATCGGTGTACCAACCCTTGCGCATTCGTTCAATGTCGAGTTTGAAGGTGGCATTCGTCAACCGCTTCTGGTCAAATATACTCATGAGATCTCCGAGGGTAAAAGATTATACTATTAGTGTAAAAATTACACTAATAGTATAATACAGGCTGGCAGCCCTGTCAAGCCAGGGAGAGGCGGCGAACCGACATGGAAATCTCTTGCTCAAGGGTTAAAATAAGCATGCGTAAACGATGTGAAGCAACGGAGGTATACCCATGCAGGACTTGCAGACAATCGGCCGTTGGTTAGTGATTGCAGGCGTAGGACTGGCAGCGGTTGGCGCGTTGGTGTGGCTGGTTGGCCGGCTCACCGGCTGGCAGAATCTGCCAGGGACGATCAAAGTCGAAACCAATGGCTGGACGTGTATCATCCCGCTGCTGGGATCGATCGTGCTGAGCATTCTGCTCACCATCCTTTTGAATGTGATTTTCCGCGGCTCTAATCGTTAACCATTGCTGACTGCAATTGGTAAAGAATATGGTATAGTATCCACTTTGGGCAGTAAAATGCTGCACATTGATTGCAGGGAGAATGGTCGAAATGAAAGAACGAGAAACCTACCCGGTTGTTATGGCTGGAATAAAGCGTGATCTAGGCTTATTCGAGGTCGCACCAGGGTTGCGTATAGCCTTATTGAATATCCTGGGCGACACCGAGCTGGTAAAAGCCTGCGCGGCTGCCCTGGCAGAAAAAACCAGCAGCATTCCATACGACGTTGTTGTGACTGCTGAGACCAAGAGCATTCCGCTGGCTTATGAATTTTCCGTCCAGACTAAGAAGCCCTATGTGGTTCTGCGGAAGTCTTATAAATTCTACATGGGTGAGGCAATCAAAGCCGAGACGAACTCGATCACCACAGGTGCACCCCAGACACTCTTTCTGGATGAGAAAGACTACCAACTGATGAAGGGCAAGAAGGTGCTGATTTTAGATGATGTCATCAGTACCGGCTCGACGCTGGAAGGAATGCGCTCGATCATTGAACAGGCCGGTGCCGAAATTGCCGGTGAAGCTGCCATTTGCACCGAAGGGGACAAGGCGCAATGGAATGGCATCATCTCCCTGGCGCATTTGCCGTTGTTCAAAAGCTAAGTCAATTTGAGGGATGATAAAAAAGAGACCAATGCGGTCTCTTTTTTGATTTTTACAGCACAGGCTGGTTAATCTTTAGCGCTGATCGCTTCTTCGGGACATTCGTCCATTGCCCGCTGTACCAGGTCGCGGTATTGTTCAGGGGCCGGGTCTAAAAGGATGATGGCGTATCCCTCGTCGCCGAGTGAAAACAGCTCGGGAATGATCGTTCCACATACGCCGCAACCCATGCATGCATCCGGATCGATATTGACCTTCATCGGTGTTATTCCTCCTCAGTGTCCCAGCGGGAACTTCCGTAACTCCCGCTGATCAGGTGTAATAAAAACCACCCCGGCTGCAACGTTCTAATTTCATTATAGTGATTCCGATTCCGGATTGTGTCCCGATTGTAAGTGATTTTCCTCCTGATTTGGAGCTAATTCTTTTTGAGGATCGAAGCTCCCTTAGACGCCTTGCAGGCAAAAACCTGCGGCTCGCGACCTGTTTTGACGTGATAGTCGCTTTGCAGAGCGGCAATAAAGCGATCTACGTGGCGCGTTTGCACCAGGTTGACGGTGCAGCCGCCGAAGCCTGCGCCAGTCAGACGCGCGCCGTAGCAGCCTGGCAATCCACGAGCAATCTCGACCAGGGCATCGATCTCGGGCAGCGACACCTGATACAGGTCGCGCAGCGAAGCATGTCCGGCGACCATCCATTCCCCCAGCCCGACTGCATCGCCGTTTAACAGGCAATCCGTCGCAGCCTCGACCCGCGCCATTTCCTCAACAACATGGCGGGCGCGCAAAGCACTTCGCTCTGGCAGTGTGTTCTGCAGCCGGTAAAAATCCTCCAGCGAGAGGTCGCGCAGCGACTGCAACCCTGGTATCGCCCGTTTTAGCTCTGCCACCGCCTGCGCGCAATCCTCCCGCCGGTCATTGTATGCTGAATTTGCCAGCGACCGGCGCAAGCCGGTATCGGCAATCACCAATTCAACGCCAGGTGGAAGCGGCAGTGCCCGGCATTCGAGTGAGCGGGTGTCAAAACGCAAAATGCTTCCCGGCACCCCAAAGGCGCATGCGAATTGATCCATCAGCCCTGAATGAACGCCGACGTACTCATTTTCTGCCTGTTGGCACAACCGGGCCAGGTCAAGCCGCGGCAATGCCCAGCCGCCAAGTGAATCGCTCAATAATGCAAAGGCAACCTCGACCGCTGCCGAAGAGCTTAAACCCGCCGCTATGGGGATATTGGATCGGAACGCTGCCTTGAATCCATGCAGCCGCAGGTCATGCTGTTGGGCTGCCCACGCAACGCCAGCGGGATAAAGCGCCCAGGTTGGCAATGGTATTTGCTGGTGATCTAATTTTTGATCCAGATCCGTGAAGGCAATCTTTACGGTTTCACCCAGGTCCAATGCCGTAATTTCGATATGACGCTTGTCCAACGGTAAGGCAAAAAGGTCGACCTGGCGGTCGATCGCAGCCGGCAGTACCACTCCCTGGTTGTAGTCGACATGCTCGCCAAGCAGGTTCACTCGCCCGGGTGACCGGACATGCAGGGGAGCGGTTTCCAGCCAGTCGGTGGAGGTCATGGCAGGTCGGAAGTTGCTGACAGAATCAACCGCTGCTTTTGGGGGCGTTTGAGCGCCTTGATTTCATGTTCCCGCCGCATGGCCTGACTGCGGTCAGGTAATGATTCGACGTAAACCAGGCGTACCGGTCCATGCTGGCGCGTATACTTAGCCCCTTGGCCGAGATTGTGCTGGCGGGTGCGGCGTTCGGGGTTGGTTGTCCAACCGGTGTAGTAGGTTCCATCGGCGCACTCGACGATATAGCAGAAATAAGCCGCCATTTCCCCGCCTGACTATTTCTTGGGCTTGTCCAAATCCTTTAGTTTCACGCCCATGCCGACCAGTTTACCCAACCACTGACCGGTGGTGGGCATTTCGGGGGCTGAGACGTACTCCCAGTCGTGCGTCTGGCGCTTTTTTAACCATAGCTCACGTCCGTCAACCGCTTCCTTGATGTAAGCTTGCAGCGCCTCAGCATCCTGACTGGAAATCATACCCCGCATCTTGTGCAGTTCTTCAACCAGCCCGTCGATAACCCGCAACGTGTTTTCGCTATTGAGCAGCATGGCCTGGCCGTATTCTTTGCGCTCATCCAACGATTCCAGTGTGGCGAGGGTATTGATAAAGGCTGGCCCGGCGATTTTACGCCCTTCCCGCCAGCCTGGCTGCGCGGCAATCGCGCGGAAGAGGGCCACTGCTGAGATCTGCGGAAGATGATGAACCAGTGCGGTCAGCCCTTCCGCTTCCACAGGGTCCGAAAAATACGGCTTGGCGCCCAGCAACGTCGAAAAATCAGCGGCCAGTTTGACCGCGTCCGGGTGGGTTTTTTCAGTCGAACCGATCAGGAACACACTTTTTTGGAACAGGTCAGCGCGCGCATTTTCATACCCATGCACTGTTTCCTGGATGTATTCCGGGTTGATAGTCGGGGTAAAAGCCAGCAAATGCCGTTCCTCGGGCAGGATGCCCTCAGCCCAGTTCAATACCGCTGTCTTGAGCGCTGAAGTATCCAGCACCACAGCGCCGGGTTTCAGTGCGGGGGCGATCGCTTCCAAAGTTTTGCGGATTTCGTCCACCGGCAGGCATAAAACCACAATGTCGGCATTTTCTACTGCAGAGGGTAAATTGTGAACCATTTTATCGAAGGCGCCCAGTTTTTGAGCTTTTCCTTCAGTCAGGATGTCCTCGTCGCTGCCCACCCGGGTGATGGCATGGTTGCCTGCTTTGAGCGCCAGCCCGATGGAGACTCCAATCTGGTTGAGACCAATTACGGTCATTTGTACGGTCATACATTTCCTCCCAGCAGTAATGTCCACAGGTTCGGCAGAGCCGGCGACATCATCCAACCGAAGACATCAAACCCGAAACGAGGCGCCAGAAAAACCAGCAGCATCAGCACAATGGGTCCATAGGGGCGAATGACGTCTAACACCCGCGCCAGAGGTGGTGGGGCAAAATAGCTGTAAATCTTATCGCCATCCAGCGGCGCCAGGGGAATCAGGTTGAACAACATCAACAAAAGGTTGATGAAAATAAATTCGGTCAAAAAATCATACGGCGTGGGTAAAAAGTTGGCTGCCCCAAAGGCATCGTATGGAGTAACCCAGCCAGCCCTGAGCGGGATGGCGGCCGCGATGGCCATCAGGAAGTTGGAGGCTGGTCCAGCCAGCGAGACCCACATGAATGCAGAAGGAGAACGTTGAGCAAGCGCATAAGGATTGACCGGAACGGGCTTTGCCCAACCAAAACCGGCAACTACCAACATGATTGAGCCAAAAATATCCAGATGTTTGAGTGGATTGAGAGTCAGGCGGCCGTTCATGCGCGGGGTATCATCCCCAAAAAGATCGGCCACTTTTGCATGCGCAAATTCGTGCATACTGAGGGCAATGACCAGCGTCAGGATACGGCTGATAAGGGTGGGCAAGTCTAGGCCGAGCATACGGTTAATCTCCAGTCGGGCACCGCGTGAGGAGGATTATAACATGGGTGGTATAATCGCGGCATGCTGCCGGACTTGCGCCTGAAGGACGTGTTGCGGATGCGCAAATCGCATCCCTGCGGCAGCTTTGACTGGCGCGTCATCCGCCTTGGGGCTGATATTGGTTTGGAGTGCCTGAAATGCGGCCGGCACATCCTTTTAACCCGGCGCGAACTGAGCCGCCGCCTAAAGTTAATCGTTGCTCAGAATGAGGATGAACCCGGTGCCCAGGGCTAAACCGCACATATTATTTTTATTTTCCGATACCGGGGGCGGCCACCGGGCTGCGGCTGAAGCGATTATCGAAGCGATAAACCTGGAGTTTCCGGGCCAGGTGACCACCGAAATGGTGGATATTTTTCTGCAATATGCCCCGCCGCCCATCAATTTGGCGCCGCGCATCTACCCGCACCTGTCACAGATGCCTAACATGTGGGAAATGGGCTACCGCGCCAGCGACGGCCGCCGCCGGACGCGCTTTGCTTACACCATGTTATGGCCCTACCTGCGCAATTCACTCGAACGGTTGATGACCAACCATCCAGCCAGCCTGGTCGTGTCGGTTCACCAGATGATCAATTCACCGGTATCTCGGACTGCGCAGGTGTACGGCATCCCGTTCGTTACGGTGGTGACCGACCTGGTTTCCACCCATGCGGCCTGGTTCTGTCCCACCGCCGACCTGGTGGTGGTGCCAACTCAGGCCGCCTACAAACGCGGCCTTGAAATGCGCATGCCCGGTGACCGCATGCAGGTGGTCGGGCAGCCGGTTGCCGACCGGTTTACCATGCCTCCTGGCGACCGCATTGCTTTGCGCGAACGGCTCGGCTGGCGGCAAGACCTGCCGGTTGCATTGCTGGTGGGCGGCGGTGAGGGGATGGGACCGCTGGCAGCCACGGCGCTGGCAATTGATGAGGCCCGGCTGCCGCTTCAGTTGGTCGTGGTTGCAGGACGCAATAAACAGTTGCGCCAGCAATTGGAGCAGCACCCCTGGAAAATTCCGGTTAACATTTACGGCTTTGTAACCGAGATGCCGGATTTCATGCGCGCCGCCGATATACTGATCAGTAAAGCCGGGCCGGGAACGATTTCAGAGGCGTTCATTGCCGGACTGCCGGTTATTCTTTACAGCAAAATGCCTGGGCAGGAAGACGGTAATGTTGATTTTGTGGTGCAGGAAGGCGCTGGAGTATGGGCGCCGCGGCCACAACTGGTAGTCGAAACGCTGCGTACCTGGCTGGCCTATCCGGAGACGCGGCGCGCCGCCGCGATCAACGCGGTGCGTCTGGCCCGGCCGGATGCATCGCGCCGGATTGCCCGCCTGCTGGTCGGAATCGCCGCCCCGAGGATAACAAAGCCCGCATAAAATCCGAGTATAATTTGGGTAATGCCTATTCTCGATTCGCGTACCCTGGAATTTTTCAGCCGCAGCGCTGAACAAACCCGCCGCCTGGGTATGCGGCTTGGCAGCTTATTAGAAAAAGGCGATGTAGTTTGGCTGCAGGGAGACCTAGGGTCAGGAAAAACCACCCTGGTTCAGGGCATTGCGCAGGGGTGGGGTTCCCTTGACCCGGTTACCAGCCCCACCTTCGTGATCGTCAATATGTACCGCCGGCCCGATCAGGTAAATCTTTATCATCTGGACGCCTACCGGCTGCAAGATGCAGTTGAAGCTGAAGATTTAGACATGGAATTGATGTTGGAACAGGGTGCGCTGGTAGTCGAATGGCCTGAGCGTATTGCGACTGCCTTGCCGGCGACGTATTTGAAAATTAATATGCGTTGGATTGCCGATGAACAGCGCGGCCTGGTGTTGCTACCACAAGGCGAGCGCTATGACGGTTTGATCGGCGATTTTCGCCGCCGGGTGTTGGGAGGTTAACTTTGCTGCTAGCTCTGGATACCTCAACTCAAACAATTAGCCTGGCGCTGTTTGACGGCGCTCAAATTGTCGGTGAGACCACCTGGAAAACTCAGAACCATCACACGGTCGAAGTCGCGCCGGCCATGAAAGAATTGCTGGACCGCTGCGGATTGAAGGCCGCGGATATCGAAGCCATTGGCGTGGCCTTAGGACCTGGCTCTTTTACCAGCCTGCGCATTGGGTTGGCGGTCGCCAAAGGGATGGCCCTGGCGTTGCGCATCCCCGTGATAGGCGTACCGACCCTTGATTTTTTAGCAGCGTCCCAGCCTAAAAGTGACAGCCCGCTGGCAGTACTGCTGCATGCCGGGCGCGGCCGCGTGGCAGTGGGTTGGTATAAATGGGGTAAACACTCGTGGGAACCGCAAGGGAAGCTGGAAGTGCAGACGGTGGAGGAGCTTTCTCAGTTCATCGAGACGCCTACGCATGTCTGCGGTGAGATGACCGCTGCTGAACGCCAGATTCTGGCGCGCAAACGCAAAAACGTACTGTTGGCGTCGCCGGCTGCCTCGCTGCGCCGGTCCTCCTTCCTGGCTGAAATCGCCTGGCGGCGCTGGAAAACCGGCAAACTGGATGATGTGATCAGCCTGGCGCCGATTTATCTGCCTACCCGGGAGGCTATCCCAGGGTGATCAAACCTGGAGAATTCGTCCAAACGCGCATCCGGCCGATGGAACTGAAGGATGTTCAGCGCGTTCACCAAATTGACGTAGCCTCTTTTGCTCTTCCCTGGCCGGAACGCTCTTACCGCTTTGAAATTCTGGAAAACCCGGCCTCGCATAATTTCGTTATCGAGGTGGTTCCGGATGACCAGGAGCCGGTGATCGCTGGCATGATCGTAATGTGGTTCATCCTGGATGAAGCCCACATTGGCACCATCGCCATAGACGAACTATACCGCCGGCTGGGGTTGGGGCGGTTGCTGCTGGCGGAATCGCTGCTGGATGCCCACCAACGAGGCATCCGCCAAAGTTTTCTGGAAGTACGCAGCAGCAACCAGGCTGCTCAGCGATTGTACGAGCAATTTGGCTTTCAGGTCGTTGGGATCCGACCGCGATATTATAAAAATAATGGTGAGGACGCTCTGTTGATGACGCTCAAACCGGTCGAGCCTGAACGTCTGGAAATGCTGTGTAACCGGCAAAGACCTGCCAACCCTGGCAAATAATCGTGGAGGGAAGCGGTGGATCAAAAAGATATTCTCAATCAGGTAGCGGCAGAAGTACGGGTCTGCATCCAATGCCAATTGAATGTCTCTCGCAAAAACGCCGTCCCGGGGGAGGGACCGGCGAATGCAGAGGTCATGTTTATTGGCGAGGGGCCGGGTTTTTATGAAAATGAGCAAGGGCGTCCGTTTGTCGGGGCTGCCGGAAAATTCCTGGATGAACTGCTTCAGCGGGCTCACCTGCAGCGCGAAAAAGTATTTATCACCAATGTGGTTAAATGCCGGCCGCCTGGTAACCGTGATCCCTTGCCGGAAGAATTAGAGGCTTGCAGCTGGTTTTTAGACCGTCAAATTGAAGCCATAAACCCTTTGGTCATTGTCACGCTGGGACGGTTTTCCATGGCAAAATTTATGGGAAATGTGCGCATTAGCGATGTCCACGGACAATCCCGCTGGGTCAACGGGCGGCTGGTGGTTGCCATGTTTCACCCGGCGGCTGCGCTGCACCAGCCTTCGCTCAAGAACGCCGTGCTGGATGATTTTGGCCGTTTACCCGGCTATTTGACCCAGGCGCGTACGAATCACGATAAAATGCAAGCGATGCAAACCGCGCATCAAGAAGAAGAAAATCTGCCCGATGAGAACAACCCAACCCAGTTGAGTTTGTTTTAGCGGAGTCCCCGATAAAAACCTTGCCGGGGTATTAATCCACTCAAATTGAAGGATCTACCATATGACGCTAGATACTCGTCAAACATTGATCGAGAAGCTTCGTAACCACACGGCCAAAGTGGCCGTGGTCGGTATGGGATATGTTGGTTTACCACTGGCGGTCGTATTTGCGGAAGCTGGTTTTCAGGTCACCGGTATCGACCTCGATTCACGAAAAGTCGAGACGCTCAACCGCCAGGAAAGCTATATTTTGGATGTACCCACTGCGCAGGTGGCTGACCTGGTAAAAAAAGGCCTTCTCAAGGCCACGACCGATTATTCAGTCGTTCGCGAAATGGACGCGGTATCCATTTGTGTCCCAACTCCACTGCGCCAGACCGGCGACCCCGACCTTTCCTTTATTATCAATGCAGTGGAAGGGCTGGCGCCGTATCTTCATCCCGGCATGGTCATCGTTCTGGAATCTTCCACTTACCCCGGCACTACCCGCGAGCTTGTCTTGCCCACGCTGACAGATAAAGCCAGGCTGGAAGTGGGCAAAGAGGTCTTCCTGGCATTTTCACCGGAACGGGTGGACCCCGGACGCACAGATTGGACCACGTATAACACTCCGAAGGTGGTCGGCGGGATTACCCCGGCCTGCAGCGAAGTGGCTGCTGCCTGGTATCAACAGGCTCTCAAAACTGTCATCCCGGTGACCACGACCGAGGTGGCCGAAATGGCCAAACTGCTCGAAAACACCTTTCGCATGATCAATATCGGACTGGTGAACGAACTTGCCATCATCTGCGACCGGCTGGGCGTGGATGTCTGGGAAGTGGTCGATGCGGCAGCGACCAAACCCTTTGGTTTTATGAAATTCACCCCCGGACCTGGCCTCGGCGGGCACTGTATTCCGATCGACCCGCTTTACCTCTCCTGGAAAATGAAATCGCTCAATTACACCGCCCGTTTCATCGAGCTGGCCTCGGAAATCAACACAAATATGCCGCGGTTTGTCCTTGGCAAAGTGCAGGACGCGCTCAATGACCATCACAAAGCACTGCGGGGCAGCCGGGTATTGGTGCTTGGCGCGGCGTACAAACCGGATATCGATGACCTGCGTGAGTCGCCGGCGCTGGATGTAATTCACTTGCTGTTGGATAAAGGTGCGCAGGTTGACTACAACGATCCTTACATCCCTGAAATTCATTATGACGAACTGGACATGGTCTCTGTGCCGGACGTGATGGCTGCGGTGCGGTCTGCTGACTGCGTGGTAATCATCACTAACCACAAAAAATATGATTACCCGGCGATTTTGACCGCAGCCAAGCTGGTGGTCGACACCCGCAACGCCATGGGCGAGGCTGGCCGGATTTCTGACAAGGTAGTGAGGCTTTAATGGGCTTGCGCTACCTGGTGACAGGTGCAGCGGGCTTTATTGGCGCGCGGGTCACTGAATTCCTGACAGCGGACGGCCACGCCGTAGTCGGCATAGATAACCTCAATGATGCTTACGACGTGCGCTTGAAGGATTACAGGTTGGTACGCTTGAAACAAAAACCTGGCTTTACCTTCTACCGGGGTGATATTTGCGACCGGCCGCTGCTGGAAAAAATGGGAACAGAGCAGGGAACCATCGACGCGGTCATTCACCTGGCAGCGCGGGCCGGCGTGCGCGCCAGCACAGAAAATCCCTGGGGGGTGGTGGATACCAACCTGGTGGGCAGCTTGAATTTACTGGAGT
The DNA here is from genome assembly GCA_001796355.1 of Chloroflexi bacterium GWB2_54_36. GTDB lineage: Bacteria > Chloroflexota > Anaerolineae > Anaerolineales > Anaerolineaceae > Bellilinea. Next base: position 16,932 of record MGMG01000018.1, read on the forward strand.
TCGCCCGCCAGTTTAATATCCCCAAATTCGTACTGGCATCTACATCGTCCATTTACGGGGCAGAACCACCCTTACCGACCCCGGAAGAAGCCGATTCCAGCCACCCGCTGCAGCAGTACGCCGCCTCTAAAAAGGCGGCCGAGACGCTGAGTCACGTTTATCACCACCTCTACGGGTTGGACGTGACCATTTTTCGCTATTTCACGGTGTACGGCCCGGCCGGCCGCCCCGATTTAGCTTTATTCCGCTTCGTACAATGGATCGCAGAAGGACGGCCGATCCGGCTTAACGGCGACGGCAGCCAGTCGCGCGGTTTTACCTACGTGGATGACATCGCCCGCGGGACGATCCTGGGCTTGCAGCCGCTAGGCTATGAAATTATTAACCTGGGTGGGCATGAGTCGATTACGATGAACG
>MGMG01000019.1 GCA_001796355.1 Chloroflexi bacterium GWB2_54_36
AGGTACGGGACGACGTCGCGGTCATCGGTATTCAACCAGAACTGATGGAAGCGGTACGGCGATGTTCTTTCAGCCGACAACCAGACCGAGCCCGATTCCGTTTTGCCAAATTTAGAGCCGTCGGCTTTGGTAATCAGCGGATACACCATCCCGAAAGCGCTCCCGCCGATCGCGCGCCGGATCAATTCCGCGCCTGCAGTGATGTTGCCCCACTGGTCCGAGCCGCCGGTTTGCAGCTTGCAGCCTTCGTGCTGGTAGAGGTGTAAAAAGTCGTAGGACTGCATCAGCATATAGCTGAATTCGGTGAAGGAAAGCCCTTCTTCGCGTTCCAGGCGGGTCTTGACCGACTCTTTATTGATCATGGCGTTGATGGTGAAGTGCTTGCCAATATCGCGCAGGAAATTTACCAGGTTGAGTTCCAATAACCAGTCGGCATTGTTCATCACCCGCGCCGGGTTGGCCTTTACGTCAAAATCGAGGAAATGCGCCAGTTGTTTTTTGATCGAATCGACGTTGGCTTCCACTTCCTGACGGGTGATCAGCTTGCGCTCGGTAGCCTTGCCGCTTGGATCGCCGATCATGGTGGTCCCGCCGCCGGCCAATGCGATGGGATGATGCCCAAAGCGCTGCAAACGCGCCAGCGCGATCAACGGCACCATGTGCCCGATGTGAAGGGAGTCGGCAGTGGCGTCAAAACCGTTATAGATGGTCACTTTCTCGCGAGCCAACAGGTCTTGCACGCCTTCGACATAGTCGTAAACCATGCCGCGCCATTTTAATTCTTCAAAGACATCGGGGGACATAATATACCTTCCAAGTGTACACAAAATGAGCGAACAGCCCTCATTTTAACACGGTTTAGCCGTGTTTTTGGTAAGGCGCGCGGGTTTATGTGCTGCCTGACAAAGATTTTTCCCCCTCACCCTGCCTCTCCCCGAAAAAACCGGGGAGAGGAGTCCTGTTGTGTTCTGCCAGCAAGGTCCGGGCACGGGCGATGATGCTCTCCATCCAACGCCCGCTGCTTTCCGATTGCAGTTGGGTTGTGGCAATCGGCGGCGCAAAACTGATGCGCGGGGAAACATCCGATTCCTTGCCGGTGATAAGCTGCCAGATAACCTGAGTGAACTCGGCAATGCGCCGGCGGTCGATGGGATGCTTGCGCAGGTACGTTAGTGGATGGCGGGCAAAACGTTGCATCAATACCCCGCTGACCATCGCCAACGTCAACTGGGTTTCTGGCGCTTTCCGCAGCATAATCTCCAGGCTGGGCGACCAGTTCTGCAGGTTTTCAGCAGAGCCGGCCTGCACCAACGGGTCAGGGTCGATGCGTCCCGTGCCAAATTGGATCAAGGCGCCACCGGTGCGCAGGTGTTCGATCGCAGCCCGCAGCGCGCTCATGCGGAGGTCGGGATTGGGACTGACAAAGATCATATGCTGCTGGATGTATTCCAGCGCATGGTAGAAGGGAATTTCATAGGCGATAATTTTCACATCAGGGCGCGGGATGCTGGCAGCCAGCGCCGCTGAATCGTACGCCCCGGGATGATTGGAAACGACAATCAATGGACCTGACAGGGGTAGATTCTCCAGGCCTTTGGCATGTACCTGCACCGAGAGGTTCTTCAGCAGTTCCTGGCCTGCGCCCTGCAGACCTTTATCCCGGGCAGCCTGGTCCGCTGATGAAAAAATATCGGCAAAGCGCTGCGTCGGCAGGCGCAGTAACCAACCCAAATTACGGCGTAGCAGGCCGCTTTTCGACATTCCCAGCGCCAGGAAGACTTCGTCGGTTATGCGCTCGCGCAGCAGTCGGACCTGTTCAGCTGTACTCATTGCTGCTCTCCTCGAATGTGTATAACTATTAACATAATGACCCATTCAAGGTTGCGCACGCAACCAGACCCCAGGTCATCCCCCATAAAAAAGCTCCCGGAGGGAGAAACCCTCTAGGAGCAATAATCAGAAAGAGACCAACAGGCACCCATACCGGGCGCAGCCACCCGGTTTACTGGCGCAGAAAAGTATCCCGCTCTTGAGAAAGGCGCTTCCCATCAAGGGGTGTGTTCGATGAGCAGTCAGTTGAATGGATCATGCCTGGGTGCATTATTTATCCGAGGACTGGAAGGTAACCAGACTCAACGCCAGGAACACCACGCCAACTCCTGCCACTACCAAATAAACCACAGTTGCCATTTTGTACCTCCTCCTCCTGAAGGACGTAACTCCGCAGGCCTAAACGCGGGGAGAAACCAGCGCATCAAGAGGTCCGTTAAATAAAACCCTCACTATGCGAATAAGCTTCGCAATTGAGAAGGCGAACCTGATATCTGGTGGGAGCGTCATTCTGGTCGGCGTGCCAGATAATCTGCTCAGTTTCGCCCCCTGAACTTGCGCTGATTCTTATATTCATTATACAACGTTTGTTCTATAATGCAACTACCAGTTCTGCAAATAGAACGGTCAACAGCGCTTATTCACACACCGTCCCGGCGTCCTTCGGGAGGACGCCCATCAATCAGGAAACCACCGCATCCCTTTACTATATATACGCTTGGAAGCGCTGAATAGTTCCCAAATCAGGGAAAATTCAAAATGGATAATAATGGGTAGGGGCAGCTCGCGAGCCGCCCGTGAATTAATCTCAGTTGTCGTAATGGCAGGTTGGATTGCCCACAGGACACTCAGTAAGCTGTTGGATTTCGGGGCCGCAGAGAAGATTGTTAACCAAATCAGGTAGGCTGCCCCTCAATCCAACCTACCTTCCATTTTTTCAACCGTTGGCGTGCGTGCCTTCCTGAAAAAAAGAGCCGGTTTGGCGCCTGCTCTTTTTTTGCTGATCAAAAATGCTTACTTCTGTACTTGCAGATAGGAGGTCATCCCATAATCCCGGTCCGGATCATAGGTAATATTCAAGTACGAGGTACCATTTATTTTGACCGCGTTGGCGATGATGGATACAAACATGTCCGTTTGGGAACTGGAATCCGATGTGCCGTTAACCGTGACTTCACTGGATGGCATGTACATCGTCCCGGCAAACACATTATTGGAACCGCCGTTGATTTTTACGTCTGCAACAACCCCTGGCGGAATATATAACAACACATCTTCGATAGCGCCGCTGGGTGGAGGATTAATAGGGTCCTCATAACCATTAGGAGCTGCAAGTGTGGAGTCGGCGCCGCCGTTGATCGTCAAACTGGTGCCGGTATAGTAAATGGTTACCCCATCGCCATTGCCACCGGGTTGTTCAGGTCCTACAACCCATGCCGAGGCAGTCATGCTCACTGTTCCTTTGATGCAGTACAACCCGGCCTTTAATTCTACGGGGACCTTAAAATCCCAGTCGTTATAATTACCGGGTTCAATTACCCTTGGATCATTGGCAGGATCAATGGTATTGAATTTCAGGTCGTCATAGGGATCCGTCTTCGAGCATGAATCTTCAGGATACGGAATGAGTCTGACATCTGTCAGCGGGTGATAATCGGGCTGCGGGGCCGGAATTGGGTTGGATATTCCGGTAACATAACCCGTGTGATAGTAATTGACTCCACCGCCAGTAATATCGATCTTGGCATTACCATTGCGCTCTACGCAAGAATTCGACCAGATTCCACCATTAATCAGAAAGGTTTCATTGTCACCCGAAATCCAAACCCCATCCGCATTGGCCTGGCAATCCTTGCTTAAGGATACGATTGCCGAACCATCACCGGCATTTATACCGGGTTTAACCCTGGTAACAGATGAAACCGTATTGCGCATGGGGGCGCCGGTAAATAGCTGCACGAAGGAAGTCGTGGTATCGCGCGTTAGCATCACAAACACATCGACATATTCGCCTGTTGCGCTGCAGGTGATATCAACCCCATTATTATGTTCACCGGTTCCAAGGTTGTTGTTCTTTGCAATGGTAAAGTCGTTCGCTGCAGCCTTACTGATGGCTGCCGTATAACCATCCGCAATTCCTGAAACCAGTGGACTGCACTCAAACTGGGCGGAGGTCATGTTCAGGCCTTCAACCACACCTGCCACAACCCCTGCGCCTGCCAGGCTGGCTGCGTCGGCGGAACTTTGCATATACCGACGATCCGCATAGATCATGCCCCCATCCACAGCCAGGGCAGTGAAACCTAACAGACCCACTAAAACCAGTGCCATAAGCACCAGGATCTGACCTTTCTCGGAAAAATGTTTCTCATTCATAATAATCCTCCCTAACGGGACATTAATTGCATGCAGGCCGAACAATGCGATCTTTGATTTCAACGTGCATCGGAACCGTTGGTCCGGTAAAAGCGGACAACAACGGCATGGTGACGCTAAAATTGTGATCGATCGATAAAAGAATTTCTTTATTCTCACAACCATGAGCTGGGCGAGTTAAGCTCTTGTCCGCAGTCCAGGCTGCTTCACAACTCATCCCATCCACCAGGACGACCACGTTGTAGGTGTTATCAGGCATGTTTTGCGAAGCCCGTTCTATGATCTGGCCGCAGTAACTTGGATACACGGCTCCGTAACCGGCCCCTTCCTGGGCAGCATCGCGCATAGTCAGATACTCAAACATCATGCGGCCAAGGTCGACGACCCCCGCCAGGAGAATGAGGATAAATACCAGCACCAACGCCAGTTCCATCAGGCTTTGACCTTTTTCAGTAGTTCTTACAATCTTTTTCATCTTTTCTCTCAAAGTTACCAGACCTGGCACGGTTTCCCGCTACCATCTTCCATGATCAAGCTTACGCCTGTAAATTTTGCGTTGTTTTCAGAAAAAACAAACTCAAATTGGGTTGTGCCAGTACCGACTACCCAATCGGGAATTTCAACAGTGGCAGGGGATGTCAACAAAAGGCCGGATATAGGGTCGTAAATACCGTTCACATAGATCACTTCATTTAACAAGGGATCTTTCTTCGCCCAGGTGACAATAATCGAGGTTAATGTGTATTGCTCGCCGCTATTGTTGGTGAAAGTGGCGGTGGAGGCGCCATTTGTGCCCGCCGTCCAGGTAATAGTTCCATTACATACGCCTTCCGTTGTTGGAGTGGACGTCGGAGGTGGGGTTGGCGAGGCTCCGGGTGTGGAGGTTGCCTCGGGTGCTTCTTCGGATGCGGCGGGTTTAGGGGTTGCAGTTGGGGCATCCGGCGGCGGCAGAGTCCAGACCAAATGGACCTCTCTAATGATCGTCCGTCTGGCGACCGAGCTGAGGGTCAGATCAGGAATAATGCCGGTGACGGATTCATAAGGTATGGAAGCAGTTACGATGATGCGTTCGCCTAACGTTGTGCCACAACCGCTTGCTACGGGTGAGCCGGGCCCGCTGTCATGTTGGATCAAGACATTCAAATTCCCGGCGATAAAACCGGCGCGTTGGGCTTGCGCCTCCACACCCGCACATGAATTAACTACATTTTCAACTGCTGCGCCGAAACGCGCACCTTCCCGTGCCGCGGCATAGATCGATGTGTATGTGATGAAAAGTCGGCCGAATTCGAAAACGCCTAAAATGATCAATAAGAAAACCGGGAAAGCAAGCGCGAATTCGACCAATCCCTGACCACGTTGTCCCGGCCGATGATGTTTAAGTCGATTGAAGATCATTGCAACGAACCTCCTACTGTGCTAAAAAAGGCAAACCCGGCCACACCTGTGCTGTTGAGACGCCAAAGTCGCCCCAAAATAAACAATTCGGTTACCTTATTCTAACCTCTGCCAACCCGATTCGAGTTAATAATTATGCAAACTGGATGGGGAGATGCATTCAGGCTGAAAGCAAGATCGCCGAGCATTTCCGAGGCTTATCCTGTTGCAATAAAAAGGCCAGCTTGATCAAGCTGGCCTTTTTATTGTTAATTTTTGGAAGAATTATTGTATGAGCTGCATGGATGCCGGCACGCTATAATCCATATCTTTCTCATACGTGATCGATAGTTTGGCAGTTCCCCCAACGGTAACGTCATACCCAATGATCGAGGTTTTAAACACCACCTCTTTATTTTCATCGATCAGATCCGGGGTGCCGCCGATAAAAATATTGCTGGACGGCGCATAAACTGTTCCGGCGAAGTACGACCCGCCATTTCCTTTCAATTCAACCCGGGCATCGGAATCCTTGCCCAAATAAATCAACATGTCTTCAACGGAACCGGGGCCGCCTGGCGTGACTTCCACAGGCGTTTCATTTTGCGCAACAAGTTTAATCAGGCCGCCGGTAATGAAAATTCCATCTCCCGACTTAGGGTCCGTATTGGTGTAGTAAATGGTGATGCCCTCCCCGCTCATCTCACCATCGCCAACCGTGATTTCCTCGGAGACGCAATATAGACCTGGGTTCAAGGTTAATATTCCCTTGCCTGTCATTCTGATACTGCCATAATACCCAGGGTCAATTGTCGTGTCGTCACCTGTACTTACAGAGATGTTTTTTACGGTCGGGTCGCTAGTGCTATCCTCACAAACGGGAGGTTCGATCGTCGCAAAAGTAATCGGATGGTATTCTGCTACGGGTGTTGGTTCAGGCGACACCATACACTTATCCGGGTCAGGACATGCGCCCGTCTTAAGCCAGTATGAATCTTCGTAATAATTGATATCTCCCTCTTTCACATCCACATAGGTGCTGCCCTTAAACACCGTGCAGGAATTCGAATATACGCCACCTGCGTTTATGATTGTTTCAGGAGTGCCATCGAACTTCACCCCGCCTTTGTTCGTCGCGCAATCGAAACTGGTAGAAATAATTGCAGACCCACTGCCTGCCGTAAAACCGGGTTCTGCTTCGGAAATGGATCGGACCGTGTTTCTCATCGGCTCGGTGGTAAATAATTGCACAAAGGATGTATCCGTTTCTTTTGAGATCATAACCAGGACCTCAACTTTGTCGGCGGCAAAATTGCAGGTTGCATTGATTCCGTAATCAGGTCCGCCCTCTGTCCCTACCGTATCATCGATCGGAATATCGATAAACCCATTCGCTTGCGCCTTCAATTGCGCAGCGGCTTCTGCATCGGCCAACATGCCGGGAACAACACTCAGCGAGCAATTAAAATCCAGGGTTTTATAACCATGATCTTCGATATATTGGGCAGCCACGCTGGCGCCGGCAAGGCTGGAAGCATCAGCCGCGCTCTGCATATAGCGCCGGTCTGCATAGATCATTCCCCCATCGATAGCCAGGGCGGTAAAACCCAACAGACCCATAAGCGCTAAAACCAGAAGCACCAGGATTTGTCCTCTTTCGGATGGTAATTCTTTGTTCATTTGCCACCTCCCATCAGGGGCTTGAATCACATTTGGGTCGGACAATGTTGTCTTTTATTTCAACATGCATTGGAACGGTTGGGCCGGTAAATACACTGATCAGCGGCATGGTAACCGTAAAATCATGGTCTAGTGCGACAATTACTTCTTTGCCTGCACAGCCATTGACGAGACTAACTTCATCCGAAGTTGCAGCGGATTTACACCCTATGCCGTTAATCGACACGAGAACGGCGTAGTTTTCATCCGGTAAATTTTGCATGACGCGGTTAACAGTCTCATCGCAATAGTTAGGGTAGATGGCGGCATACCCAGCTCCCTCCTGAGCCGCATCGCGCATCGTCAGGTATTCATACATCATGCGCCCCAGGTCAACCACACCCGCAAGAATGATCAACACAAAAACGATAATTAATGCGAGTTCAACCAGGCTCTGGCCCTTTTCATTGCGTTGATTAAGTCGATGTTTCATGCTTCGCCCTGTTGTCATGGAAGAGAACATTTCTCTCCGGAGGCATTGGACAGAACCAGACTGACGCCTTGAAGCTGCGCATTATTTGCACCGTCGAAATAAATATATAACCCGTTGGATCCAACACCTACCGGCCATCCCAGATCGTCTTTTGTCAAAGTGGCGGGCGAATCAGGCAGGTTCCCTTCCCAGACGTTCGTACCCATCGTCACCTTAACAAAATCAGCCGATTCTTTTGTCCACCAAACCGTGATGCTGTCCAAGGTATATTCCACCCCGTTATTGACCAGAGTAATCGTATAGGGAGATGTGCCGGATGTATCTACCGTTAAGGTGCCATCGCAGGTGGGCAAAAGCGGCGTGGGGGTCACACCGGGTTCCGGCGTGGAAGTAATAGTAGGAGTACCCCCTGCAGGCGATGTTTCTACTGTGGGTGTTGGCCCTGATACTGACGTCGAAAGCGGGACCGGCGCTAAGGTCCAATTCACGTAAACTTTCTTGATAATGGTCCGTCTTGCCGTTGAAGTGAGCGTAATCGGACTGCCGCCTGGCACCGGGATAAAGCCCGTGATAAATTCAAAGGGCACGGATGCCTTAACAACGACCCGGTCACCGGCTTTAGCATCTGCACAATTGTTGCTAACTAGCTGCAAATTCTTATCAAAGACCTCATAGCTCGTGGAGATGGACAGATCACCGGCCAGGAAACCGGCTCTTTCAGCCTCCGCTTCGATTGCGGTGTTGCAAAGATTGTCGACAGCCGCTCCATAGCGAGCGCCTTCACGAGCGGCCGCATAGACGGATGTGTAAACGATGAACAGCCGCCCGAATTCAAAAATCCCAAGCACAATTAATAAAAACACCGGGAAAGCCAGCGCGAATTCGACGATCCCTTGCGCCCGCTGTCCTTTTCGATTGTTTTGATTCAGCTTAACAAATGCCATTTTTTGCTACCTCCTCGTGCCGGTATCATTCCCCCGGCTCCAGCCGAAATGGGTGGCAAATGATTCCACTCCTGCTGAATTCAAGAATACTCAAAACGCGACCCTAAGACTATCCGTATTAGTACTTAATTCTACCTTTTTACCTGTAGAAATCTTTAGTATTTTCATAGATTTTACCAATAATTGTTCCTTTCCCCCTGTTCCCCTTTACTTACAGTCTTGTCCATCTCCGGCTACTTATCCAGCGGCAGCAGTCCTTTTTTCATCGCCAGGCGGATCAGGTCAGCCTGCGAGTGAATATCCAGCTTGCGATTCAGGCTGGCGCGGTGCGCTTCCACTGTGCGTGGGCTGATCGACAATCGTTGCGCGATCTCAGCGGAATTTCGCCCCTCTGCCACCAGTTGCAAAATCTCACGCTCGCGAGTGGTCAAGGTATCGTAGGGTTCCAACGAGCCGGTCTTGACGCGTTGAATATACGCCGAAATGGCGCGTTCAGAAAAGGGGGAGCTCAAGTAGCGCTGACCGGAAGCGACAATCCGGATGGCCTGGATCAATTCATTGGCCGTGGCATCTTTTAGTACGTACCCGGAGGCTCCTTTGCGCAGCGCCTCGATGACATAGGCTTCGTCGGCATGCATCGATAGTATTAAAACCGGGCTGATGCGCCACACCTGACGTGTAACTTCCAGACCGCTCAAACCGGGCATCATTAAATCCAACACGCTCACCGCCGGCTTTTTCTGCTGGATCATCTCAAGCGCCTCATGGCCGTTGCTGGCCTCGCCAACAACCTGTAAATCTGCCTGCGAATCGATCAGCGCTCGCAGGCCTTGCCTCATCACAATATGATCATCCGCCAGTAACACTGTGATCATTGCCACTCCCTTCCACCGGCTGCGCCATTGCGGGCAGTTCAACCAGTATGGATGTCCCCCAGCCGGGCACTGAATCAATTGTAATCGAGCCGCCAACCAATGCAACCCGTTCCCGCATGCCGCGCAGTCCACGGGTGCGGTTGTTGGTAAACTCAGTCTCTGCCACGAACCCACCGCCGCGGTCCTCCACCTGGATGCTCAGGACGCCATCCCGATGCAGCGCCCGAACCGAAGCATCCCCGGCGCCTGAATGCCGCGCCACATTGGTAAGCGCCTCCTGGATGACCCGGTAAGTGGTGGTCTCGATCTCTGGACTGAAGCGGCTATCGGCCAGGCCGTTCTGTGAAAAATTGACCTTCACCCCGGTCAGTGAGGTGAACCGGTCGAAGTGCCAGAGCAAAGCAGGCAATAAACCCAGATCATCCAGCATGGTCGGCCGCAGATCCAGCGACAGGTTGCGCACCTTTTGGATGAGGTCATCTGCCAGGTCGCGGGCTTTTTTCTGGGCAGCGCCATTTTCCGTGCTGGTGTCCAGTTGCAATTTGAGACCGGTGAGCAGCTGCCCAATTTCGTCATGCAGCTCCAAAGCGATCTTACGGCGTTCAGCCTCCTGGATCTCCACCAGGCGGTTAGAGAGCGCCTGCAGGTTGGCCAGCATCCCGTTAATCTGATTGCTTACCAGGGTCAATTCATCGCGGCGGTCCACAGTCACCCGCGCCGAAAGATCACCGCCTGCACCAATCTGGGTTACCTCTTTGCCAAGTTTCCGGATACGGGCCAGTACCAGGCGGTCGAGCGCCAGAAAGGTCATGACGCTGAATAATAGCGCCCCCATAACGATGGCGGTGGTGAGATACAAAAGTACCAGTTGGCTGTTGCGATAGAGCGTGCGCCCCTGTTCCACCTGCAGAATATACGCCGGCGAACCATAAAAATCATTTAATAAAGCATAACCGGCCATCTGTGTCTCGCTGGTGGAAACGGCAGCTATGGGGTTTTCGGCAGTGATCGCCAGTTTGGCATCAGCAAATTCCGGTGGCAAATTCGCCTGGCTGTATGGCAGTATGGTCAACGGGAGGCGCACAATCGTGGAGATGCGATTCAGTTGGTGAGCATCCAGGTAACGCCCGATGATAAGCGTACCGCCGGTTGGTCCTTCGCCGCTGCTTTTCAGCAAGGGAGCTGATACCACCAGCAGCGGCCCGCGGTTGGTGGCAATCAACCCTGAACGCGGCTCGCGGTCATCGCTGGTGCGTAACAGCGCATCACCAGGTTTTATTTGCTCGCGCAGCCCGGCAGGAAAATCGATTTCCGAATCGGCTTGCCCGCCAGCAATCTGCGCATGGACGATCCCGCCCTCCAGAGAGATAAATGCCATCAAGTCTATGTTGAGCCCGAGTAAGACAGAATCACTCAGATTGCGTTGAATATAATCTGAGCTGCCGGTGCGGATGTAGTCGTAGCTTTCATCGCGGCTGGACCAGGTGTGAACTGCATCCGTCAATGTGACGCGCTCGTTTTCCAGAAGTCCCAGCACGCGCTGGACGTTCAGCACAGCAGAGCGATTCTCTTCATCGCGGAAATGCGGCACAAGGATGCTTTGCAGACTGATGGAGAGGATTAACACCAGGCCGACAAAGGTCAGGAGGATGACACCCAGGATGGTCCAACGGAGATTCAAAAACACTTCCAATCAGGCGGTGGTAGCTGTTTAATGAAGAGAGCAGAAGCCGCATGAAGGCGCTTCAACCTGATTATACAGAGATTCTCACCCGAGGGATACGGACTTTGATTTTGGTGCATTGCACCTGGTGCCAGGTTGGGTGCGAGGCACTTTATAAGTGCCTTGCACCTGCCTTTGACATTTGTTTCGACCTGTCAAGAGCAGGTGCATCGCTCCTTGATCCGTGACTAATAGGCCTGTTTTTAAACCAGGAGCAACGCACCCGATGCCAGGTGGGGTTGCTCCTTGATCAGTGATCAATGGGCCTGTTATTAAACCAGGAGCAACGCACCCTGATGTACGCTGGCTATGCCACGGATTCCACAGCCTGGCTTCGCGCCGCTGCTCGTTTGGCGCCCCACTCATTCATCAGCAGCGCAGCCAGCACAATCAACCCGCCGATCAGCAGGTGCGGCAGGCTGGCTTTTTCGCCAAAGAAAATCAGCGAGACCGCCACTGCCAGCGGAATTTTGAGGTCGTTGAACACTGCCAGGGTACCGGTATGAACCTTGCGCGCGCCAACATTCCACATAAAAAAGCACACGCCAGAGGCAATGGCGCCCAGGTAGATCAGCGTCAGTAGTTGACTGCCGGTCAGCGCCATGGTCTGCCAGGGGGTGGTGAAAACTGCCGGCAGGCCGGCTGCCAGCGCGCCGCCCAGGTACAGCAGCCCGAAGATGCGGGTGTCAATCAGTTCGGGATATTTTTTTAGGGTTTCTTTGTAATCCACCTGGCCAAAGGCGAAAGCAAGGTTGCTGACCTGCACCACCAGAAAACCGGTCAAAAGCTCGGGGCGCAGCAGGTTGCCTTCCTTGACAACCGTCGTGCCGGCGATCGCCAGCACCGTTGCTGCCAAACTGATGGGGTGGAAGCGATTCTGGTAGGCATCATTGATCAAAGTGACGTAAAGCGGCGTGAAAATTGTAAACAGTGCCACCTCATACGCCTGCAGGTATTGGAAGGCATAGGTGTAAGCGATATACATCAACCCGTATTGCACAGCGCCCGTCAAGATCAAGCGCAGGCGCAGGCGCCCGGGTACATTGCGCAGCCGCAAAAATGGCAAAAATACCGCCAGAGAAATCACCAAGCGGGCTGCCGCAACAAAATTAGCATCCAGACCAGTCAACTGGCCTTTGATGAGCCCAAAAGAAAACGCCCAGATCAGCGAAACAACCAACAAATAAATCATGCTGCACCACCAGTTTGGTTTTTTTACATCTCGATTATATGGAAATTAACCCGCACATTCTACAGAAGAAGCGTGGCTGGTGTTGTTTGTCTGCTGAAATCGGGATGGTTGTCTGACAAACCCTCTTTAAATTATGACCTTCCTCCTCATTCCACCGCCTACCTGCTTAAGTTTGATCACGCCCCATAGGCGTTATGGTATAAAGTGAAAGCTTTCCAAATCCCCCTTTACCCAATTTAAATATTTTCCTTCCGGTAGATCGGCATCCCTCGAGAGCATATATCCATTTGAACAAGGAGAACCCTGGTGGACTGGTCATTTATTGCCATAGTAATTCAGCTTATCTTTTTGGAGGGAATTCTCTCCATTGATAATGCTGCCATCCTGGGGGCGATGGTGTCCGTTTTACCAGATCATGAACCGATTCCCTGGCCGAACAAGCTGGCAAAACTGGGGCAGATTCTGGACAAACCGCTTGGCTTTCAGCGCACAGCCGCGCTGCGGGTAGGTTTGATCGGCGCTTATGTTGGCCGCGGGCTCATGCTGCTGGCAGCCAGCTATATCATCCAGAACCCCTGGCTTAAACTGATCGGGGCAGCTTACCTCATCCGCCTAGCGCTGGACGATTTGAGCGCGCCCGGGCACGGCGGCGAGGAAGGCGATTCGGACCGTCAGCTCAAACCGGGCAGCTTCTGGCTGGTGGTTTTGAACGTCGAATTGATGGATCTGGCTTTCTCGCTGGACAATGTGGTAGCGGCGGTGTCGCTCTCCGATCATATTCTGGTTGTGATGCTCGGTGTTGCCATTGGTATTTTAGTCATGCGTTTCGCCGCCGGTATTTTCAGCGTAGTTGTGCTGCGCGCACCAATACTGAAGACAGCAGCCTATATTCTGGTGTTCAACATCGGCGTCGAACTGCTGCTGGAAGACTTCCACATCATGGAATTCTCCGACTGGGCGCGCTTCGGCATTTCCATTGCCACCATCGGGCTCACCCTGGCATATGCTTACCTGCCGTTTATGAAAATTTTCCGCCCGCTGCTAATTTGGCTCAGCCAGGGGCTGCGGCTGGTTAACGGGATTATTTCCTGGGCGTTGGAACCGCTGCGCGGCGTCTGGTGGCTGGTTAGCCAGATCTTTAAAAAAGGACCTGAACCCTCCGCGTCATAAGAGAATATTAAATAATAAATACGGGCGGCTCGCAAGCCGCCCGTATTTTGTTCGCAATGACGGAAAAACAGTTGTCATCACGAGCGAACCCAGTGAGCGTGGTGATCTGGGATGGCCCATCCCATGCGCTATCCACAAGCATTTAAACGGAATAGCCGAGGTGGATTGCTTCGCTTTGCTCGCAATGACAAGTAAAAATTACAACTTCTTTTCCATCCAGACCACCTGGGTGGTGCCAAAATAATGCGTTGGCAGCCCGGCGATCTTGTAACCCGCTTGCTCAAAATAAAGAGTGGTGTTCAGGCGTGAAAAGCAGCCTAGAGTATGGTAGCCCATCTCGTGCGAGTGAGCTTCAACGGCGTCTATCAGCAATTTACCAATCCCTTGCCGCTGGCGCGCGCTGGACACGGCCATGTGCGAATAACAACCCACACCCGGTTCTTTTTCGTAAATCTTAATGACGCCAACGACCTCATTGGTCGCGGTATCCACTGCCATGAAGTGATGGCTGATCGGCTCGTAGTCATCTTTTTCGGTTCCTCTCACCTGAGCCCACGGTTGGCGCAATAGCCGATAGCGTAAATCATAATAAGCCTTGAAATCCTCACGGGTTTTCGGCGTTCTAATTTCAATCATGGCAGGAGTCTCCTTAAGCTTGCCCGGTGGGCAGGTGCGGTGGTTTTTTTATTATACGTCCAAGGTTGTGCCGGATGCAACCTGTTCGGTGATTGCTACGGGAAACCACAGCGGGGCAGAGGTACCTCTGCCCCGCGCCGGGAAACCTTGCTTCTCAGGCAGCGCTACAACGATCGTTTTTCCCGGTCATAATTATTGCCAAGGAAGCCGGGAACCCGCGTTTTGCGGAAGGTGAACATCATCACCAGGATAGTGGCAAGATACGGCACCATGAGCAGATACTGATACGGAATGGCAATGCCACCCGCCTGGAAGCGGTATGAGGCCACTTCGATACCCGCAAAGAACAAGGAGCCGTACAGCACGGGCAGTGGACTCCAACCCGCAAAGAAGGTCAGGGCAATCGTCAACCAACCGCGTCCCTTGACCATGCCTTCGGTGAAGGTGCCCGTGTAGACCATGGGCAGATAGGCGCCAGCCAGACCGATCAACATGCCGCCGAGGATGGCAGTCACGTAACGGTGTTTGCTGGTATTGATGCCTAGGCTGTCAGCGGCGTTGGGGTTTTCACCGACTGAGCGCAGTTCCAGCCCAAGCTGGGTGCGGAAGAGGAAATACCACAACCCGATCGAAAGCACGATTGCAAAGTAAACCAAGATGTTATGGCTGAACAAAACCGTCCCAAGAAACGGGATCTGGCTCAACAGCGGAATGGGCAAATCCTGGAGCGTTGGGATGAGCGGCTGTGACAGGGTAACGCCAATCACCAGCTTCGGGATTAAAGTGGACAGTCCCGTGCCAATGAATAACAAAGAAAGACCGATGACGAACTGGTTCATTTTCAATGTCGTGGTGAAGTACGCCAGCGCCAGACCAAAGATGCCGCCAACCAGCACTGCGGCTGCGATTCCAACCAGCGTGCTGCCGCCAGCCAGATAGCTGCCGATAAACCCAAGAGAGGCGCCAACCAGCATGATGCCCTCCTGGGCAACGTTAAATACGCCTGTTCGCCCGCCCAGCATGGTACCTTGTGCCGCAAGAACGAACGGGACCATCGATAAAAGCGTAAGGCGCAAGAAGGTGACGAGTGAATCCATAGTTGTTTACCTCCTGCGGAACACATCTGAAAGCAGCACAAAGAGTAACACCAGCGCTTCCACGATGAAAACCATCTCGATCGGGACATTCATGGTGCGCTGCATCGCGCTCGCGCCGATTTCCAGAATAGCAATGAAAAATGCCACAAACGGAACTGCCAGGTTATTTCCCCGGGAGATCAGGGCAATGATTACGCCCAGTACCAGAAAGTTATGCTGCAGGCCGACAATTAATCGGTGCTGCACCCCGGCGACCTCGATAACGCCCGAAAGCCCGGCGATAGCGCCTGCTAGAACGATCGAGAACACAAACATGCGTTTGACATTGATGCCGAAGACCGCAGCTGCGCGCGGGTTGGCGCCCGTAGCGACCAGCTCGTAACCGCCTGTAGTGCGCGTGGTGTATAGGTAAACCCCCGCTGCCACCAGCAGCGCCAGAATCAAGCCGGCGTTCAAGGGTGGATTCTTGATCAGCATGGGTAAAAAGCCGCCCTGTCCAATCTGTACCGTGGTGGGGTGACCGGCTACCGGGTCACGGAGCGAACCGGTAGCTACCAGATCGATGATCTGAAAGGAGACGAAGTTCAGCAGCATCGAGGTCAAGATTTCGTTGATGTTGAATTTGTACAGCAGCCAGGCCGGGATGAACCCCCAAATTGCGCCCGCCGCCACGCCTGCCAGGACGACCAGCGGCAGCAGGATCACCGCTGGCAGGTCAGCGCCGAGAATGCCGACGACTGAAGCCGCGATTGCGCCAACGATCATCTGTCCTTCGCCGCCCATATTGAATTTACCAGCGGTCAAAGGAATGGTGAACGCCAACGCCTGCAAGGTGAGCGGGATGAACTTTAGCAGGGTTTGCACAAAGCCGTTTGGCGTGCGGAAGGATGTAAACAGGATCGTTTCATACGCCTGGAACACGTTCGCGCCAGTCAGGGCAATAAAAATGCCGGCGGCTGCGAACGAGGCGATGATTGCGATCACATAGGGAACCAGTTTGCGTACAATCGTCATGATGCAGCCCTCAGATCAGCAGTTTCTTCCGCCTGGATGCCGCTCATCAAGCGGCCGATGACGTATTTGTCGAAATCCTTGCGGGCAAGAATGCCCACGATTTGACCGCGGTAAAGTACAGCAATTCGGTCGCAGATCAGCAGTAGTTCGTCCAGATCCTCGGAGATAAGCAGAGTCGAGGCGCCGGTTTCCTTGCGCTCGAGCATTTTGTTGTACACAAAATCCATCGAGGGGATGTCCAGCCCACGGGTGGGGTTATGCGCCACCATCAAATGCGAATTCATAGAGAATGCCCGCGCAATCATCACGCGCTGGATATTGCCGCCGGACAGGTTGCCGCCCGGGTCTTCCGGACCGTTGGTCTTGATTTTATATTCGCCGATATAACCGCGAACTTTGTCATAAACTGTGTCCCATTTGATAAAGCTGCCCTCGCAATACGGTTCCTGGCGGTGGTAGCCAAGGATCAGGTTTTGCGCCACATTGGCTTTCGGGAGAAAACCGTCATGCAGCCGATCCTCAGGGATATAGGATATCCAGTCCTTCAACAGCTCGCAGACCGGAACATCGGTCACGTCCTGGCCCTTCATCAAAATTTTTCCTTCGGTAGGAATGACGACCCCCGTGACGCATTCAGCCAGTTCGCGCTGACCATTGCCGGCTACGCCAGCGACGCCAAAGAGCTCCCCTTGCCTGATCTGGAAGTTAAGTCCCGCTAAGCGCGAGATGCCTTCCTTGGTTTTTAAGCCTACATCGTGCATTTCCAGCGCAGGGGTTGCACTTTCATCTACTGCGGTATTGGCCATCGAACCATGCGAGAAATACACGCTACCTTCGATTTTCATCTGGTCGCCGACCATCGCTCGCACGAAAATCTCTTCCGAGGCTTCGGCGCGGGTGAGCGAAGTGATGTTGCGCCCTTCGCGCAGTACCGTGATGCGGTCGCAGACATGCAAAACTTCACGCAACTTATGAGTAATGAAAACAATGCTGAGACCTTCATTGACGATGACCCGCAATGATTCAAACAGGTCATCGACTTCCTGCGGGGTAAGGTTGGTGGTTGGCTCATCCAGGATAAGCACTTCGACGCCGCGATAAAGCGCCTTTAAAATTTCAACCTTTTGCCGGGTCCCAACTGGCAATGTATCCACCACGGCGTTTGGATCAACCGGCAGGCGAAAGCGATTACCCAAATCAATGATCTTCTGGGCTTCGGCGCTCAATTTCATAGTAACTGGGTGAGACACATCCGTTCCGAGAACAATGTTCTCCAGAACCGTGTAGCTGCCAATCTGTAAAAAGTGTTGATGCACCATTCCAATACCGTGAGTGATCGCATCTTTGGGGCCTTGAATATTCAATTTCTGGCCGTGGAAATTTATGTCGCCATCATCTCTGCGGTAAAGGCCGTAAAGGACATTCATCAGCGTTGTCTTACCAGCGCCGTTGCCGCCCAACAGCCCGTGGATCTCGCCAGGATATAACGAGAAGGACACGCTGTCGAGCGCGACGTTTTTGTCGAATACTTTACGGATATTGCGAAGTTCAAGGATTGCTTCTTTTTCCATCTGGTTCTACCTTAAAGTTCAATTTGGACTTCAGAAACGCAGCACAAACATACATTCATCATACCGGCGGGAATCTACCATCCCGCGGATTTACTGCCATGCCTACTATTAAGAAAAGGGTTTCCGGCGCCCCAACCGAATGGTGTGCCCCCGGAAACCCCTTTTCGTACAGCGTTGCTTTAAAAGACTGAGCGGGTACTACTTAACTTCACTGATGTCTTTCACGACATTGATTTTGCCGGCAACCAGATCGGCCAGAATGGCTTCGACCTCAGTGACGACCGCAGGGTCGACATTGCTGATCGGAGTCTGGAGAGCTACGCCCGTATCAAAGCCGAGGGGATAGTAGCCGCCGGTCTCGCCAGCCTGGATCTTTGCGTAGATGTCTGCCAGAGGGCCTGCGAAGTCGTACAGCAAAGCGGTGACGTAATTGTCAGGAGCATATTCTTTTTTGTCGGTGTATTTCACGGTTACGAGGACTTTCTCCGGGGCAGCTTTGACCGCCTCAAAGACACCGAACATGCCCAGGTTGAGTGCACCCATCAGTACGTCAGCGCCTTCGGCGATCAGCGCATCAGCTACCTGGCGACCTTTGGTCGGGTCGTTCAGATCGCCCGCCCAGACAGCCTTCAATTCAACATCCAGTCCTGAGTCATCAATAGCCTGCTGGATTGCATGTGCCTCGGCATACGAGAACGGCAGAGTTACGCCGCCGATGTACCCGATAACGCCAGTTTTGGTGGCGCGGGCAGCCAGGGCGCCAATACCGTAGAAACCGACATGGAAGTTGCGGTCGATGAACCACAGATTGGCAGGCGGATTCTCGAGGGGAGCATCGCCTTCAGCGATGAAGATAACCTCAGGGAACTGGGGAGCCAGTTCGATGGTCTGGTTGACGAATTGACCCCCGTGGGTCCAAACGATATTGAATCCCCCATCAATGTATTCGCGCATAACGCGGTCAACATCCGGAACGGCAACGCTTTCAGAATAAGCGGTTTCGATGCCGGTCTTTTCCTGCAGTTGGGTTACCCCAACGTAAGCCAGGGTGTTGTAATCGGCATCAGTGATGACGCCGGGGAAAATTGCAGCCAATTTATAAGTCTTGGCCGCCGGCGCTTCCGTGCTGGTGGTCGCTGCAGGAGCGCATTGAGCTGCTAATACGGATACCAAGAGCAGCACGAACAAAACCATGTAACGTGACTTTCGCATATCTACCTCCGGGGGATTAAATTGAGGGGATTTGGGGATTGTTGCCTGTCTAACCAAGGCTACTTAATATTAATCGCATCTTACACAGTGTCAATTGTAATATATCACCCTTTAGGACACATAGTGTCACTGTCTGACAATTCATTCGATTATTCAGCCAAATTCTGGCTCAAAGATCGCCTGTCTTAGAGGTAATCCAGTCGATTTGCCAATAATTGGATAGGTCTAATCATGTTTGACCTCACTATAATGGAATCAAAGAGGTCAACAATTGTTATTGATTGCTTTGCTTTCTGCTTATCTTTTGGGGTCGATTCCAACTGCCTTGCTGGTTACGCGAAAACTGGGAGGCGTAGACATCCGCACCGTGGGCGACGGCAATATGGGCGCACATAACGTCAAGGCGCAATTTGGCTGGCGAGCGGGGATTGTCGTAGCTGCGGTAGACTTTTCAAAAGGCGCTTTAGCCGTGGCCATTGCGCAGCTGCTTTCGCTTGCATTAGGCTGGCAGATACTGGCATTGGGATTTGCGGTATTGGGTCATGACTTTCCCATTTTTGCCGGGTTGCACGGCGGTCAGGGTTTGGCAACCACGCTTGGCGGGCTATTGATGCTGGCCAATTTTGAAATGCTGGTGGGCTTGATCATCTATGGGGTGTTGTACTTGATCACCCGGAATTCAGACCTGGGAGCTGGAATCGGCACCGGAATAGCCGTGCTTTTAATGTGGCTGCGCGGGCAGCAACTGCTATTGGTGCTTGGGGCAGTCATGGTTATTTTAATCATCCCGGCCAAATTCATGCTCGACCGTCCGCGCCGCGCGCATATTCATTCCAAAGTCTATAAATAACACGCCATCACCTTCAACGGCCGCCGGTTGCTGCCCGCACTCACAGAGCACCCTTCGGGTGGGGCAATCTGTGATTGAGCCTGCCTGCACAGAGCTTGTCGAACGTGTCGAAGCACGGGCGCGCAATCCCTCTCGCTTCGCTCGCTCACAGAGCGCCCTGCCCGCAGGGCACCCTGTGGGTGTGGGCGGAGATGCACAGACCGCGATGCGCGCCCCTACCCGCCAGTCGGAGCGTTATGTAGCCCAAATTTCCAATTTGCGTGGGCAAGCTGGCAGCTTGCCTGGCCTTTTATCGATTAAAATCAACCCATGACTGACGCGCTGGCGCTTTACCGCAGCCTCGTTCTCATTCGCCGCTTCGAAGAAACCATCCTGGCCGAGTACCGCCGCGGAGCGTTCAGCGGCACCACCCACACTTACATCGGGCAGGAAGCCAACGCCGTGGGGGTTATCACCAACCTGCAACCCGACGACATTGTGGTCAGTAACCATCGCTGTCATGGTCATTTTCTGGCCTACGGCGGCGATCCGCGGGCGCTGTTCGGTGAATTGATGGGGCGGGTCACCGGGGTTTGCGGCGGCCGCGGCGGCTCGCAGCACCTGCACTGGCGTAATTTCTATTCAAACGGCATCCTGGGCAGCACCCTGCCTTTGGCGACCGGAATCGCCCTGGCCGAGAAAATGCAGGGGCGCCAAACCATTACCACGGTGTTTGCCGGCGATGGTGCGCTGGGCGAAGGCAGCGTCTATGAGGCGTTCAACTTTGCCAGTCTGTGGGGCACGCCTTTGCTGATCGTGATCGAAAACAACCATATCGCCCAGACTACGCCCCTCGCGCTGGGATTGGCCGGCAGCATTGCCGGTCGTCTGACAGCCTTCGGCATCCCAAGCTGCGCGGTAAGCACCTCTGACGTACTTGAAATCTCTTCGACCGCCCAGGCGCTGATCGCGGAGGTCCGCCATTCGCAGCGTCCGCAAGCTTTGATCATCGATTCCGCGCGTTTCGGCCCGCATTCCAAGTCCGACGATACCCGTCCCGTCGAAATGATCGAGGAATTGCGCCGCACTCGTGATCCCCTGACTATTCACGGTAACCGCCTGGCAGTAAGTGCCCGTCAGGCCGTAGATACTGAAATAGTGGCACTGGTGCGCGCTGCCTTCGAGCAGGCCTTGAGCGACCCGCCCGCCGGAGGTGCGCTATGACCTCCGTGCTGGATGCCCTCAACAACGGTCTGCAGCGCGCGCTGACGGACGACTCGCGTGTGGTATTGCTCGGCGAGGATATCCTGGATCCATACGGCGGTGCTTTCAAGGTGACGCGCGGGCTTTCGACTGTCTTCCCCGAGCGGGTCCTGACCACGCCGGTTTCGGAAGCCGGCATGACCGGGCTGGCAGCCGGGATGGCACTGCGCGGCCTTCGGCCAATAGTCGAAATCATGTTCGGTGATTTCAGCACCCTGGCAGTCGATCCGCTGGTCAACACGGCGGCCAAGCTGCGCTGGATGTACAACGATCAGGTGTCGGTTCCGCTGGTAGTGCGCACACCCATGGGCGGGCGGCGCGGTTACGGGCCGACGCATTCACAATCCATCGAAAAACTCTTCCTGGGCGTGCCCGGGCTGCGGGTGGTGGCTGCCAGCCATTTTGGCGACCCCGGCGAGTTGCTCTACCGCGCCATTTTACGGCAGGATGACCCATTGGTTTTTGTTGAACACAAGCTGCTCTACGGCCTGCAGGTGATCGATGCTGCGGCTGCCAGCGACTTCGAGATCGAACGCTCCGGCAGCGCCGAACTCTTCCCGGCTTACCGCCTGACTGTGCGCGGTGCGCCGCCGCCAACTCTCACCCTGGCTACCTACGGCTATATGGCCGAACTGGCGCGCCAGGCGCTGGTCAAGCTGGCCTTTGAACGCGAGATATTTACCGAATTGATCGTCCTTACCCAGTTGGCGCCACTCGATGCCGCACCCATCCTGGAGTCGGCCAGCCGCACCGGCCGCCTGTTGACCATCGAGGAAGGTACCTTATCGGCTGGTTGGGGGGCCGAGGTGCTGGCGCGCTGCAGCGAGTCGCTGGGCAGCCGGTTGGCGGCTGCCGGGCGCGTGGCGGCAATCGAAACGCCCATCCCGGCGGCTGCCGGGCTGGAACGCCGTACCCTGCCCGAAGTGGACGATATCCTCCGCGAGGCTGAAAAGATTGGAGCGCAGCCGCATGCCTGACCTGATCCCGGTTCTCATTCCGCAGCTTAATCCCAATGAACGCGAGGCGCTGCTGATTGACTTGCGCGTTCAAAACGGTCAAAAGATCCAGGCTGGCGATGCGCTGGCGGTGCTGGAAACCACCAAATCGACGTTGGAATTGGCGTCAGACTATGCCGGGTATGTGCTCGGGCTGGCTTTTGGCCGGGGAGATACGGTCATGGCCGGCGAAGTGTTGTGCTACCTGGGCGACGCCCCCGACTTGCCGTTGCCGCCTGCGCCCCAAGCCCCCAGCGAAACAGCCGCGGATGAACTGCCCGCTGGACTGCGCATTACCCAACCGGCGCTGGCGTTGGTCCGCTCTCTGGGCGTCGACATGAACCAACTACCCCGCAATACCCTGGTGACTGAAACCGTGGTACGCAAGTTCAGCCCTGCCGCAGTAGTCTTGCCGGAGACCGCATTCGATGCCAATGGGTTGATCATTTACGGCGGCGGCGGCCACGGAAAATCGCTGGTGGACCTGGCGCGGCTGCTGGACACCTACCGCGTGGTTGGCATTGTGGATGACGGTTTGCCTGTTGGCGCTGAGGTGCTGGGCGTACCGGTGCTGGGCGGCAGCACGGTTCTGGAGGAGTTGTATTCGCGCGGTCTGCGGCTGGCAGTCAATGCTGTGGGCGGAATTGGCAATCTTGCCCCGCGCCTGAAAGTGTTCGAGCGGCTGGCTCAGGTCGGTTTTGGCTTTCCGACCCTGATTCATCCGACCGCGATGGTCGAAGCCAGCGCCCAACTGGGAGCAGGCGTGCAGGTCTTTGCGCATGCTTACATTGGCAGCGCGGCCCAGGTAGGGTTTGGTTGCATTGTCAACACCGGCGCGATTGTTTCGCATGACTGCGTGCTGGCAGACATCGTCAATATTTCACCGGGCGCCATGCTGGCGGGTTCGGTGCGCGTTGGTGAGCGCACGCTGATTGGCATGGGGGTGACTGTCAACCTGGACGTTGAGGTCGGCGCGGGAGCCCGTATCGGCAACGGCGCCACGGTCAAGTCCGCGGTTCCGGCTGGCGGCGTGGTCCGCGCGGGCAGCGTTTGGCCGGAATAATTTCCCGCTGTCGTCCGTTTGTCGCAGATTGGATTGTCCGCAGGGCGCTCTGCGAGTGAGGGCACACTAAAAGGCAATAAAATAGACGAAGATTAATCGCCCCAAATTCGACAAGGCTATTCATTCCAATATGTTGGATTTCGGGGCTGCCTAGATTATTGCCAAACAAAGACCCGGGGTGCCCCTCAATCCAACCTACGTTTTTTACAGCCATAAGGGTGTACAATACCCCGCTGTGGTGATGGAGTCCACCCTTAACCGCTTCGTGCTGATGACTCCTGCATTTCATCCGAATCGAGATTTCTTAACATTGGAAAAGATATTCCTTATCGGTACCGGCGGGTTTATTGGCGCCGTGATGCGTTACCTGGTCGGCAATGCCGCCCAGAGCTGGAGTAAAAGCCAAAATTTCCCAATTGGAACATTAATCGTCAACCTGATCGGCTGCCTGGTGATTGGGTTTCTTTCGCATGTCGGTGAAAACAGCCGGGTGATCACCCCAGAGGCGCGCTCTTTCCTGTTCATCGGCATCCTCGGCGCTTTTACCACTTTTTCCACTTTTAGCAACGAGACGGTCAACTTATTCCGCGAAGGGCAGGGGTTTTACTCCGCACTTAACATTGCCGCGCACATTTTTATCGGACTGGCAGCAGTATGGGTTGGGCGGCAAGCCGCTTTGATGATCTGGCGGTAACGCGGCCGTGTAGGGTGTGTTCGACCCGGGCGATCAACCCTACCTGAAGCGCGGCCACACCCAAAGGGAAACTGGTGGGTCGAACGCACCGCGCCTTCGGGGACAGATTAATTCGGTGCGTTTACAGTATGAACGCGCCCAATAAAACTTTAGTTGTCATGCTGCCTGCACTCACAAAGCAACTTTGGTTGGGCACCCTGTGGGTGTGGGCAGGGTGACAACATCGATCCACAATTGTTTTCGCGGGCCGACACGGAGGTCGGCCCCTACGAAAAAATGTCTGCCACGCTGCACACCGGGCAGGACGACAAAAGTCGCTCCTGTTATGAGCACTATCGCGTAAAGGCGAGGCTAAAAACGGTTCGGATGACCCGGAGTGTTCTTTTTGCCTCGCCGCTACCCATCCCGAATCACTCGGCAATAAACACCGAATCGACTAACCCAACAATCACCGAGATGACCGGGGCGTCCGGGTTGTTCAACACCTGACGGGCGCCGTTGCCTTCGCGGTTGACCAGCACCACGTCGCCCACCCCGGCCTGGGTGTTATCCAACGCGACAAAATCGGCGTCCGGCGGCTCACCATCCAAGCCCAGCGGCTGCACCACCAGCAGACGGCGGTGCTTGAACGCCGGATGGCTGATGGTCGTCACGACCGTGCCCACCACGCGCCCCAGAATCATTCCCCCGCCTTTCCGTAGAACGGATTCCAGCCGCGGCGCATGATTAATTCTCCGCTGTCCACTGACTGGACCGCTAATTCATCCACAATGCCCACCAGCGCCAGGTCAACCGGCACAAACTTGACGTCCGTCATCGCCAGGGCAGCTTCGCGCGAGCGCACCATGACGCACAGGTCGCCGGGACCGGCCTGCACCACATCCGCGGCTACCTGCAGTCCGCCCACCGGCTCCAGCCGCTTATCGAGCGGCTGAACCACCAGCAGTTTGACCCCCTCGGTGCCGGGATATTTGATGGTGCACACTGCCGAACCGACGACCCTGCCAAGCAGCATCCGTTACTTTAACCCTGTGCTCGCCAGCACGCGCTGAATGATCGAATCCAGCAGTTTGGGATCGATCTGCGGACCCATGCGCGCCATGACCGCGTTCTTGATGCGCTGCTGCAGGTCAAGGTCGCCTGATTTTGGCCTGGCCGGGCTGCCCAGTTTTGGCAGGTAAGCGGCTGCATCCGCAGCAGTTGGGACCGGTTTGGCAGGCGACAAATATGGCCGTACCGGCGCGCTGGGCGGGTTATCCGGGGTTGGCTGCATCAGCTTCATGCCCAGACGGTTGGCCTTCTCATAGGCCAATTCGGTCAGCACAGTGTTGTCGCTGAGTTCAAGCGACATGACGCCGCGCTTCCACATATCCTCGATATCTTTTTCGGTATAAAACTCTTTTGCCATCGTACCTCCACCGCGGCCAGGCCGCTGTTACGCGCCTTCGCGCCCGGCCAGGCTTTCAAGCGCCTGGATGGCGGCATTTTTAGCGGTCTGGATTTCAGCCTCGCTGCCGGAGAGCCACATGCGGCCGAAACGCCCAACCGAAGACACATGCACCAGTTTGATGCTGGCTTTTTTCTCGGCCTCATTGCAGGCATAATTGATGTAGGCTGCCGGGGCGCATTCCAGCACCAGCAGCGTCTCGCCGGGCACCAGCATACTGCCGCGCCGGAAGCGATTGATCAACTGCGCCTGGTACGGGTCGATGCGGGTGATCACCTGAGTGGAGGCTACCTCCGGTCGAATGCGGTCTTCGACCCGCAGTCCCAGCCGCTCCAGCACCACCTCGCCAGCCTCGATTACGGCTGCCTGATTAGGCGAATGCACCTCGAACATGCCAAATTCGCGCTCCACAATCTGTGCACCCGGGCGGGCTTCGGTGGCCTTGACTGCGATATCCACCACCCGGAAGACTTCGTTGCCGGGAGCCATTTCGACGTACAGCGCTGCCATGCCCTCGATCGGCAGGTCGCCCTGGGTGATGGTGCCGACGAAAGCGGCATACTGGGCTTGCATGCGGTCCAGAAAACAATAACAGCGCAGTGAAAATTCATCAGCCATACAGGCCTCCAATCATGAGGTCGCAGTCCGGGCGTGTGACCAGGTCAGCTCACGCGCAGTAGTGCAGACGGGATGCGAAAGTTGCGGCACGGATGCCGGCTCGACGATCGGCCGGCTCCAGGCGCATTCCCGGCCGGATCACCCGGCCAGGGAAATCTTATTTTTCTTTGGGTTCAGTTGCCCGGCCGCCGAAACCACCTTTGCTGGCCTTGGGCAGGATCATCTCGACATCGACATGCGGTCTTGGGATGACATGCACCGATACCAGTTCGCCAACGCGCTTGGCAGCAGCAGCGCCAGCATCCGTGGCCGCTTTAACCGCGCCAACGTCGCCGCGCACCATGACGGTCACGTAACCGCCGCCAACATATTCCGAGCCGATCAGGACAACATTAGCTGCCTTGACCATGGCATCGGCGGCCTCGACCGCGCCGATCAACCCGCGGGTTTCAACCATTCCTAAAGCGATGAGAGAGGTGTCTAAAGCCATTGTGGTGATTCCTTTCGTGATACAAAAAATGGGTTAAAAGGGATTCTTCTTCTGCAAAATTTCGTCCAGCACCTGGCGTACCAGGCGTTCAACTTCGGCCGGGGACGGGCCCTGAGCAGGCTCGCCAGGCGCAAAAGCCTCAGGCGGCGGCGCAATCGTTTCATAAGCCAGCCTTTTGACATTGAGCAAATGGGTGACGGTGATATTATCGCCGGTGATGGCGCCACCCACCCCGCCAGATCCCAGCGTCATCGAGGGCGCCACGCCGGAGGTATAGCCGATCGCTCCCAGTGTGCCCATCGTGTTGACCAAAATACGAAAAACGGGCTTTTCCAACCCAAAAGCCATGATGACGCGTTCGTCGGTGGCATAAATAATTTGCGTATGCCCGCGCCCGCCGGTCTCGATCAAGGCAATCGAGGTGTCGCAACCCTCTTCCCAGCCATCCACCACGTACCACGCCAGCACGGTGGTCAGCTTTTCGTGTGACAACGGTTCTTCCTTGCCCACTCTGGTGAGCGGGGTGACCAGGATGCGCGTGCCGCGCGGGATTTGAAACCCGGCGAAGCCCGCCACATAGTCAGCCGACTTGCCCACCAGCGCCGTGTTCATACTGCCGTCCGGGTTGAATACCGTCCGCCGCAGCGCTTCGGTCTCCTGCTCGTTGGTGAAATAAGCGCCTTCGGCGCGCATCAAATCCGCCAGGCGGGAGGCTATCGGCCGGTCGGCAATGACCGCCTGTTCCGTGGCACAGATGGTGGAATTGTCGAAGGCTTTGCTGGCGACGATGTAGCGCGCCGCCTTTTCGATGTCGGCGCTGCGGTCAACGTACACCGGGACGTTGCCCGGGCCCACGCCGTAAGCTGGTTTTCCGGTGGAATGCGCCGCGCGCACCATTGGCGAGCCGCCGGTGGCCAGAATCAAGGCGGTGCGCCGGTGAGTCATCAGCTCCTGGGTGCCCGGCAACGAGACCTGCGTCATGCAGGAGATCAACCCTTTGGGTGCGCCAGCGCTTTCAGCCGCCTGCGCCATCGTCTGGGTTGCGTCGCAGGTGCAGCGCACGGCTGCCGGGTGCGGCGCCACCACAATGGCGTTGCGCGCCTTTACTGCCGACAGGACTTTAAAAAAGGCCGTCGAGGTCGGGTTGGTGGACGGCACCAGCGCCACGATCACGCCCATTGGCCAGGCAATTTCGTACAGGCGGCGGTCTGGGTCATGACGGATTACGCCCACGGTTTTTACATCGCGGATGCTTTCCCACACCACCCGCGAGCCAAACTCGTTCTTGATCTTTTTATGCGCCGGAATGCCGTAGCCGGTTTCTTCCACCGCCAGCCGGCCTAAGCGTTCGGAGGCATGGTAACCGGCTTCCGCCATGGCAGCGCAGACGCGGTCAACCTCCACCTGGGAGGCCGTGCGCCATTTTTGCCAGGCGTCATAAGCGGCAGACGCCAGATCGCGCGCTTCTTGAATGGAGGAAAGATCTTTATCCATCGAACCGGGATCCTCTCATCCGATCCGCCGTTTAGGCAGATTTGCGGAAAACAACCTCGCCGCCGACTTCAAGGGAATCGATAACCGCCATGATAACTGCATCGACCGGAGTATCTTTGGTGATATTGGTCTGGCGGGCCGACGAGCCCGCGGCAGTCAACACCAGGTCGCCAATGCCGGCGTCCACGCTGTCGATGGCGACATACGGTTTACCGGATGGGTTGCCATGTTCATCTGTCGGGCGGCAGATCAACAACTTGCGGCCGGTTAATTTCTCGTCCTTGATGGTGGAGACGGTCGTGCCGATGACTTTCGCAATAAGCATGGTTTCGCTCCGTCTTAATAGCTCTTGGCCGCCGGGACTGGCGCAGCGGGGGCTGGTGATTGGGCTTTATCGGCTGCCGGCCCCTGAATGATCTTGATGCCAGCGCTGGCGCCAATGCGGGTTGCCCCGGCTTTGACCATCGCCTCGGCGTCTTCGAAGGTGCGCACCCCGCCCGAGGCCTTGACGCCCATCTCCGGTCCGACCACCCGGCGCATGAGGGTCACATCGTGTACAGTTGCGCCGCCGGTGGAAAAACCGGTGGAGGTCTTCACAAAATCGGCCTCGGCCTGTTTGCTGATCAATGATGCTAACACTTTTTCTTCGTCGTTGAGCAGCGAGGTCTCGAGGATCACCTTGACCAACGCACCGCGCGCGTGGCTGGTTTTAACCACCCCGCGAATGTCGCGGGTAACCAGTTCCAGGTCGCGCGCTTTGAGCGCGCCGATGTTGAGCACCATATCGATCTCGTTGGCGCCCTGGTGCAAGGCGTTCTGGGTTTCGAATACTTTCACATCCGGAGCGGTGGCACCCAGCGGAAAACCGATTACCGTGCAAACCTTCACGTCTGAGCCTTCCAGCAGCTTGGCGCACAGCGGCACCCAGGTTGGGTTGATGCACACCGAGGCGAACCCATATTTGCGCGCTTCGTAGCACAACTGGGCGATCTGGTCAGGGGTGGCATCAGCTTTGAGCAGGGTGTGATCGATCATCTTGGCCAGGCTGACGTCTTCGGGGATCACGCCCAGGGTCGAGGTCAGCCGCTCGGCGCCGGCAGAAACCACCTGCCCGGTGCGGTCGAAACATGTTTTGACGCATAACCCGTCGGCGCAGGTGAATTTGCACTGCTCGCCATTATGCGGCTCGCCTTTGTACTGTTGTTCCATCATAGCAATCAGCACTTCACGCGTAATTATTTCTACCAGTTGCTCTACTTTTTGCATATCCGGCAGCATCACGAACCTCTACTTCCCGTACTGCTTCTCTACGGCAATAATTTTGTCAATTCGCTTTTGGTGGCGCCCGCCGCCGAAATCGGTGGTCAGCCAAACCTTGAGAATTTGCTTCGCCTGGGCTACGCCGATCAATCCGGCACCCAGGGTGAGCACATTGGCGTCATTGTGCTCGCGGCTGTTGGACGCACTGGCATAGTCGTACGCCATGGCTGCGCGCACACCGGGCACCTTGTTGGCCACCATGCAGGAGCCGATTCCGGCGCCGTCGATCATCACGCCGCGCCAGGCTTTGCCGCTGGCGACCAGGCGAGCGATTTCATGAGCGAAATCGGGGTAATCCACTGCCTCTTTGCTGGTGGTACCAACGTCGATGACTTCGTAACCGCCTTCGCTGAGATCTTTTTTGAGAATTTCTTTGAGTTCGAATCCGCCGTGGTCAGCGCCAATGGCAACCACGCGACTGGGAGCAGGTTGAGCTGCGGGCGCAGGCATAACTGCCGGCGCTGGAGCAGCCGGTTCAGCCGGTGGCTTCATGCCCATGGCCTGGTTAAGCACGCGCTGCACGATCTGACGAATTTCGTCGTCAGGCACGAGTGGAGGTGAGGGATTTTGATCTGTCATGGCCAATGAAAGGGTTGTTTTTCGAAACTGGTAATGACCACATTACCAGACAAATCATAGCATAGCGGTTGACAAAAGTCAACTGGCAGTTAATCAATTGTAATGCCGGAATCGCTGGTTGGGTCATCCATGATCCTCCTCTTTAAATCAATTCCTCTATTGACAAAACCAGAATTTGGTTTTATACTGAGTGAGTAGTCAGTCAATTTACTTGTGATTGGAGAACTGCGATGGTGCGCGAGTTGAGCGATGAGAAAAGAGAGCGATTTCTGCAGACTGCCCTGAAATTGTTTGCGGCAAAAGGCTTGCAAAACACTTCCACTGCAGATATCGCCAGAGAGGCTGGAACTGCTGCCGGTACCCTGTTTTTGTACTTCCCGACAAAACAGGATTTGATCAACGAACTGGTCCTGTGGATCTCCAAAGCGGAAGCCGACAGGATCAATGGTTTGTTGACCCCTGCCCTGTCGGTTCGCGAGGCGTTTTATACCATCTGGGACGGGTCGATCCGCTGGCTGTTGGAAAACCCGGATGCCTACAAATACTCTCAGCAGGTTCGGGATTCAGGTCTAATCTCAGACGAAGTCACCCGCAAGTCGGGAGAATTCTTTAGGTTCTATTATGACGCCATCCAGAAAGGCCTGCAGGAAGGGGTTATCAAACCTTTTCCAGTCGATTTGATCGGCGGTTTTCTCTACCAGGGTATTGTGGCAGTCATGAATCACCTACAGGTTCAGCCAGACACCAGTGCTTTTCATGTGTCCATCCAACAAGGATTTGAAATCTTTTGGGATGGGATCAAAATTTAAAAAGACGAATAGAAAAGGAATTTGGAATGAAGTACAAGAAAGTGGTCGTATCAAAGAGAGGCGGTCCTGAGGTTTTACGGGTCAGCGAAGAAGATTTACGGGAACCCTCCCCTGGCGAAGTTCGCGTCCGAATCCTGGCAACTCCGGTTTGTCTGCCGGATGTTCAAGCGCGCTACGGTAAGTCCCCATTCCGACGAAGCATACCCTTTGTGCCCGGGTATGCGGTTATCGGGGTAGTCGACGCCATCGGACGCGAGAAACGCTATGCCAACCCGAACCCTTCCCAATTTTCTGTTGGGGATCAGGTTGCCGCATTAACCATCTATGGTGGTTATGCCGAACATATCCATCTGCCGAAAAAACAGTTGATCCCTGTTCCAGCCGGTTTGGATCTGGCAGAGGCTGCCATCGTGATCTTGAACTACATGGTTGCGTATCAATCTCTGCACCGCTCAGCGCGCGTCCAATCTGGCGACAAAGTTTTGATTATTGGGGCCAGCGGCGGGATCGGAACCGCATTTCTACAATTGGGACAGCTGGCCGGGCTAAAGATGTATGGGCTAGCCTCGCAGAGTAAACACGCGATTTTGACTGAGTACGGCGCAACACCGATCGATTACCGTACCCAGGATTTCGTGGAGGTCCTGCGCCTGGCGGAACCCAATGGCCTGGACGCTGTGTTCGACGGCATGGGCGGTGATTATGTTGATCGGGGGATATCAATATTGGGTCGTGGCGGTGTTTTTGTGGAATATGGCAATCCATTAAGTCTGCCGGGTTTGTTAAAACTTTTAGGCAAAACCATTCTGACCAACCTCCTGCCCAACGGGAAAAAGGCCAGGGTTTATGGCACGACCTTATCCCAATTTGGCCGCCAACCGTTCCTGGATGATTGGGCAGCTCTTTTCAAGTTACTGGCTGAAGGCAAGATCAGACCGGTCATCCAGGATCGTTTCCCCATTTTGGAAGCTTCCCGAGCCAATGCCCGGTTGGAAAGCGGTCTTGTAATTGGAAACCTGGTCCTGCTGGCACCCGAATTGATGCACTCATCAATGGCTTAACTTGAATGACTATTTTTTTGGAGTTGAAATGGAAAAGAAATTCTTAATCGCGGGGGTTTTCCTCGTTCTCATTATTGTTTCAGGTCTGTGGCTGAGCCGTACCGCCAGACCGCTCAATGTTCTCGCGCTGACGGTCCACAAATTGATCGCGGTCGGCGGGGTTGCTTTGCTGGTCATTACGCTTTACCGACAGCATCAAGCCATGCCGCTCACTTCAATCCAAATTGCCGTGAGCGTGACCACGCTTGTGTTGTTCCTGGCGTTGATCGTTACGGGCGGCTTATTGAGCACCGCTAA
This sequence comes from Chloroflexi bacterium GWB2_54_36, assembly GCA_001796355.1. Taxonomy (GTDB): domain Bacteria; phylum Chloroflexota; class Anaerolineae; order Anaerolineales; family Anaerolineaceae; genus Bellilinea. Next base: position 32,129 of record MGMG01000019.1, read on the forward strand.
AACCTGGCCTGCATTGGTGCTAAAAATCCACCAGGTCGTGCCGACCATCATCATCCTTTCGACCGCCGTAAATTTGTATCTGCTGCTTGGCAGAAAGGCATAAAGCAATGGCAAGACCATCAACCCTGGTTCATTAGGCTTCCAACACAACCGGAACCTGTCGGATTTCGGGCTATTAAAGATAATTGTGGGCAGGGCAACCTGACACGCCCTCTATCCGACCTACAAATGAGAATCTACCGCGTGAGTTTAGCGAAATACTGATAGCGGTCGGCGCGGTACAGGATCTTCACATACTCCATGGCCCGGCGGTACTGGGAGTAGGTCACCCGCACGCTGAGCAGCAGCGGGCTGCCGGCCGCGATCTGCAGCAGCCCGGCTTCGCGCGGCGTGGCTAAAACTGCTTCCAGAGTCTCATCCGCCTCGGTCGCGATCAGGTGAAACTTCTCCTGCAGCAGGCTGTAGATCGACCCGACGGCTTCCAGCCCCTCGCGGTCGAGCGTCAATCCTTCCGGCAGCACGTGATACGAGGTCATCAAGCCCATCGGCACGCCGTCCCCCAGGCGCAGACGTTCGATGAACAGCACCTCGTCCTGATCAGCCGGCAATTCCAGCCGCTGACGGACCTCCTCGGACGGGACGGCCATTTTCAGCTCCAAAATCTTCTGCCCCGGTTCAATGCCGCGCGCACGCATATCCTCGCTGAAACTGGTCAGTTCGGAGATGCCTTTTTGCAGCTTCTGCGGCGAGACGAAGGTGCCGCGTCCGTGTTCGCGGTACAGGAATCCCTGGCGCACCAGCAGGTCGATGGCCTGGCGGATGGTGGTGCGGCTGACCGAGTAAATATCCTCCAGCTGACGCTCGGAGGGAATCGGTTGGTGCGGCAGCAGTTCTCCGCTGGAAATGCGCTCGCGCAGAATGGTCACCAGCTGATAGTACTTGGGGGTGTAGTCGTTGGGATCAACGATGGCAGGCATAGGGGCTCTCCATGACGGTGTCAAGACATCATGTGGTTGTTACCAGTATTATCGGTAAAAGAGCGATCGAAGTCAAGTCTGCCACCCAGAGGCCAAATTGCTAATGTTAACCGATTCGGGTAAAATATCTCTCATACCATGGTTAACGCCAATTTTCTACAATTAACTCGCGAACAACTGGAAGCTCGTCTTCTGGCGC
>MGMG01000020.1 GCA_001796355.1 Chloroflexi bacterium GWB2_54_36
TTCCAAAGGCACAGCCAACTCAGAAGGACGTATTTTCGCCAATCGGGTTGATAGCTCGCGCGCCGTCCCACTGGGCGCATCCTTTTTGTCGGCATGGGCATAATCGATAATTTCCCATTGTGAGATATGCCTGGCTGCCATCTCCGCAAATTTCTGTAATAAAACCACCGTGATGGCAAAATTCCCCACTGCCAGCACTCCGCGCTGGCTTTGTTCTGCGACCTGCGCGAGGTCGGCATAATCAGCGTCCGTTAATCCTGACGTGCCAATCACGACATGCGCCCCGTGCCGCAGCGCCGCCAGGCTGTTGGTTTTCGCGACATCCGGTTTTGTGTAATCAAAGAAAACATCACACGCATGCTGGTTTAATGCTTCCTGGGCGGTCGCGTAGATCGGGCAACTCAGGTGCGGTTCGGCCAGCACTTCTCCCAGGTCCTTACCTGCATGCGTGCGGCTGACTGCCGCCACCAGAGAGAGATCCTCGTTTTGTGCGATCCCTCGGGCAAGGGCTGAACCTGCCCACCCGGTTGCGCCCGCTAAACAGACTTGAATTGGCATAGTTCCTCTTTTTACTCACATGTACCACCGCCAGGCTAAAATACAATATAGACGCCCGGAATATACGTGGATTTGCCGCAGATCAAGGTCAACCAGGGGAAGTCCCAATGGAAGTTTAGCTGAATTATTCGTGCATGTCGATGATTTTGCCGGGCATTTCTGCCTGACATCGTCAATCGGAGCTACTTAAATAAAAAAGAGGATGTCGGGTACATCCTCACTTGTGTCGGGGCGGGCGGATTTGAACCGCCGACCTCGCGGACCCGAACCGCGCACTCTAACCGGGCTGAGCCACGCCCCGAACGATTGCCATTATACTCTATGGCGCCCATCTTTGGCAAGGATTGGTTTTTTGGAAACTGATTGACCCACAAGGGCTGTCTCAAAAGAATAAATTTGTCATTTATTCCACCACATATGCGGGATGGGGTGGAACCCATCCCCTGGGAGAAGCTGCCTTGATATTAATCTGTTAGTTTTCTGGACGCTTTAAAAATTCAGGTGACGAATATTGATTTACCCCTCACCCCCGACCCCGCTCCCCGGTTTATGGTTTGACTTTCACTGACGGTCAACCTTTCGGGGAGCGGGGGGAAAATGAATTTTGAGTGTTTTTGCGCCGCTATGGCGGCGCAAAAACACTCAATTAAGACAAACCCGCCCCAAGACTGGGGCGGGATGGGTGGGGTTGATAACCTTACGGCAAACAGAAACCAATCAGATCAAGAGACAAGGAACGTGGAAGCCCGCCCGGTTTTGGGACAGTCCCTTACTCTGGAAGCCGCGGTTCTAGAAGCGGTCCCCACATTCTTGCATGGGAGTATAATTCGACCGGGACGACGGCTTCACCCGTCCAATCCCATGAAGACGGCAGGACGAGGAAATATTCCCATTTTTATCCATCTTAAGGAGCATCGAAGTAGCATGAGTGACGGAAAGAAAGTCCGGGTAGCAATCATTGGCGTTGGTAATTGCGCTTCGTCTTTGGTTCAGGGGGTTCATTTTTACCGCAACGCTGTCGAAACCGAGCGTGTGCCGGGATTGATGCATGTCAATCTTGGCGGGTATCATGTCAGCGACATCGAATTCAGCGCGGCGTTCGATGTGGTCGATACCAAAGTAGGCAAGGACCTGTCCGAAGCCATCTTTGCTTATCCAAACAATACCTTCAAATTCACCGATGTGCCCAGTCTTAACGTGCCGGTGCAGCGCGGCATGACCCATGACGGGTTGGGAAAATACCTGAGCCAGATCGTTAAAAAAGCGCCCGGTAAAACCGCTGATATCATTGGTATTCTCAAAGAGACTAAAACCGATGTGGTGGTCAGTTACTTGCCGGTCGGGTCGGAAATGGCGACCAAATGGTACGTCGAGCAGATTTTGGAAGCCGGCTGCGGTTTTGTCAATGCCATCCCGGTGTTCATCGCCTCGTCGGAATACTGGGGCGAGCGCTTCCGCCAGAAAGGTCTGCCGATCATCGGCGACGATATCAAGAGCCAGTTAGGCGCCACCATCCTGCACCGCGTGCTGGCCAGCCTGTTCGTTGACCGCGGCGTGCGGCTCGACCGAACTTACCAGCTCAATTTCGGCGGTAACACCGATTTCCTCAACATGCTGGAGCGCGAGCGCCTGGAATCCAAGAAGATCTCGAAAACCGGCGCAGTCACTTCGATGCTGCCGTACAAACTGCCCGAAACCGACATCCATGTTGGGCCGTCTGACTACGTGCCGTGGCTGCTCGACCGCAAGTGGTGCCACATTCGCATGGAAGGCACGACTTTTGGCGAGGTCCCATTGAACCTGGAGGCCAAGCTGGAAGTGTGGGATTCTCCCAATTCCGCCGGCGTGATCATCGACGCACTGCGCTGCGTAAAACTTGGCCTGGATCGCGGTCTCTCTGGCCCGCTGTACGGCCCTGCGTCGTATTTCATGAAGACTCCCCCGCGTCAATTCCGCGATTCAGCTGCGCGTGAAATGACGGAAGCCTACATCCGTGGCGAGGGTGAGTAAAATCCCCGGGAATCCTGATCATTAATTCACAGAGTGGAATGGGGCGAAGACCTTCGATTTTAAACAGCCGGTTGTTGGTAATCATCCTGCCAATCCTGGGATTGATAAGCCTGACGGCCTGTGCACAAGGTGCAGCCTCCCAGGATCTCATTGCAAGCCAGGGGCAGAAACCGGCGCTGACTGGTGTGAGTTCGACGGAACAAGCGCCAGATCCTACCCCTACGCCAACGCTGACGCCGTTCGAGCCGGAGCCATTCACTCCGGCTCCCACTGTTTCCCTAACACGCCGGCCGACACCGAGCCCTACGCCGGTTCCCCCGGCGCGCTTCGAAACGGATGCGCTTAACAGGGGAGTTCTTCCGGTAAGTTACATTCAGGATGAATGCCTTTATCTCGAAGCGCGTTGGAACCCGGACAACGCTACTCCCGGCACGGTGGTTGTACCAGTCATGTTCCACGGCATCAGCAAGGCGGGACCGCGCGGGAAAGACAACATCACGGTCAGCACTGCCTATTTTGAAGCCAGCGTGGTCAAAGCCCGCCAACTGGGTTTCGAGACTATAACCATGCAGCAACTGGTCGATTTCTTGCATCACAATGCCTACATCCCGCCGCGTTCGCTCTTATTGATCATCGATGACCGTCGTTTGGGCACTGTGCGCGAACACTTTATGCCCGTGCTGAAGAAGTATGATTGGACGCTGACGATGGCCTACATTACCGGAGTCATCAACGAGCAGGAGTGGAACCAGGTGCGGGATGTGCTGGCGCGTGGACACACTGAGGTTCAAGCGCACGGTTACCTTCACAATGGCGAGACCTACATCACCGAGTGGACATCGGAAGAGATAATCCGCAACGAACTGTTTGCTCCGATCCCGGCGATCGAAGAGCACCTGGGCTACCGGCCGATTGCATTTATCTGGCCGGGCGGTGATTTCAACCTGTTGTCCGTTCAAATTGCCCGTGAAGCCGAATACCAGGTAGGTTTCACCGCTTTTGCCCGGGGTCCGCTGCTGTTCAACTGGGTGCCGCAGGGTGAATTGGAACGCGAAATTGGCGACCCGCTGCTAACTCTGCCGCGCTATTGGAGCACGACGATGTTCAAAAACCTGGACTATGCGGTCGAAATGGGCGCGTCAGCCGCGGCCCAGGCGGAGAAACAGCGCGTTGACGAGATCAACTGGTACCGCAGCAATTGCTCGGATTATCCCCCACTTTCCATCCCCATTCAGGCTGAAGAAGAGGTTACAGATCGGTGGTAGATCCTAAATGTCCCTTTTGCCGCATTGTAACCGGCCAGGAGCCGGCGGATATTGTTTATCATGACGATCTGGTGACGGCTTTTCAGGATATCCATCCAATGGCGCCGGTTCATTTGTTGATCGTGCCGAACCATCATCTTGAATCGGTCAATGCAGTCGCGGATGAGGATGAACGGTCGTTGGCCAGGCGCTTTGCGACGGCAGCCATGCGGCCCAACGACCGTGGTGTGGACGGCTCGGGGTACCGGCTGGTCATCAACACCGGTCGAGACGCATTTCAGTCGGTTTTGCATCTGCACATGCATCTGATCGGCGGCAAACCGCTGCCTTTTCGAATGCTCGGACACGTGTTTTAGAATGAAACCGCGTTTCTTCAGCCCATTGGTTGTCCTCGCAGCCCTGACCTTGACCCGCTGTGTGCTCCCAGCCTCCCAGGATGAATTGTGGCGGGCAGGCAGTTCGAACGATCTTTCCAGCCAACCGCCCATTGCGGCTGCAACTCCGCTACCCGCTACGTTTTTACCGCCTACCCGTGAGCCGGGGACGCCAATTCAATCCCCAACTCCGGATGCGCAGCGGTTTCTGCCCACCTTGCGGGTCAATGAAGAACAATATGTACTTCAACCGGGCGACACCCTGGGTAGAATTGCCCAAAATTTCCAGGTCAGCCTGGAGCAGTTGATCAACGCCAACCAGATTGGCAACCCGGATATTGTCGATGTTGGGCAGGTACTGGTAATTCCGGCGCCTTCACCACAGGCGCCTGGTTCAGCTTTCAAAATTATTCCTGACTCCGAGCTGGTTTATGGGCCAGCCAGCATCACCCTGGATGTCTTCCAATATGTGAAGTCGGCCGCCGGTTACCTGGCCAATTATCGCGAAACATTGGATGATGGCATGTACACCGGTGCAGAGATAATTCTCAAAGTTGCACGTGAATATTCCGTCAATCCGCGCATTCTGCTGGCGGTATTGGAGTACATGAGTGGCTGGGTTACGCGCGCTGAACCGGCTGAAGAGACGTTGGACTACCCCATGCTGTATTTCGACGGCGACCGCGCGGGGTTGTACCGCCAATTGTCCTGGGCCGCCAACCAGTTGAATCGCGGTTACTACCTTTGGAAGGTGAGCGCGCTCTCACATTTTGCTTTGGCCGACAACGGAATGACCCCGGCGAATGGGACCATCAATGCCGGCACTGCGGGTGTGCAACAATTGATGGCGGCTTTATTTGGCCGCGCCGATTGGGATAAGGCCGTCAGCGAACAGGGTGTCTTTGCCACCTACAGCCATATGTTTGGCTACCCGTTTGATCTGGCCGTCGAACCTGTGGTACCCGCCAATTTGACTCAGCCGGAAATGCAGTTGCCCTTTGAAACCGGGGTGGTATGGTCGTTCACCGGCGGCCCGCATGCCGGTTGGGGAGACGGTTCAGCCTGGGCAGCCATCGATTTTGCCCCGCCGACGGGCGCCTATAACTGTTCCGTTTCAAATGAATGGGCAACCGCGGTTGCCAGCGGGGTGGTGGTTCGCTCTGAAATGGGCGTGGTGGTCCTCGACCTGGATGGGGACGGGCTCGACCAAACCGGCTGGTCGGTGCTTTATTTGCACATCGCCACCAGCGAGCGCATTCCGGCTGGATCGGTAGTCGCTGCCGGCGACCGCATCGGTCACCCCTCGTGTGAGGGGGGAGTTTCAAATGGCACGCACCTCCACCTTGCCCGGCGGTATAATGGTGAGTGGATACCAGCCGATGGGCTTCAACCGTTCAATTTGGACGGTTGGATATCAAAAGGGGCGGGCGTGGAATATAACGGAACATTGGAGCTGAATGGTGCATCGGTTGAGGCCTATGATCGCCTGGTACCGCAAAACCAAATATCCCGGTAAGCGCGCGGGCATTATCCTTGTCACATTGGCCTGGTTATTTTCGACCATCGCCTGCTCGCAGGGCTATGTGTCCACTTTCGATCTGACAGCCACTGCGCTTTTTTCAGGCGGCGGCGCAGGGAGCGGGGAGGTTTTGCCCAGCCTCGAGGCGCCGGTTGATTCGGCCCCGGTGGCAACCGTTGAACCGGCTGTGATGGCCACCACTCTGGCTGCGCAGGACATGCCGCCCACGCTGCTCATCGAAACCCCCGAGCCTACTTCACCGCTCACAACGCCATTACCACCGATTCTTTACTATACACAGGCGGGTGACACGCTGCCCGCAGTTGCCATTCGCTTTGGCGTCAACCAGGAAGAAATAACCTCCAATGAGGTGTTCGATGTGACCGGTTTTATCCCGGCCGGGAAATTGTTGATCATCCCCAACCGCCTGGAAACGACGGGCCCGCCAGATGCGATTATGCCTGACAGTGAAATCGTTTACTCCCCCTCCGCCCTTGGATTTGATATCGAAGCCTTTGTTCAGGAAGCAGGGGGTTATTTGGCCGGTTACCGGGAATATCTGGCAGACGGCTGGAATTCTGGTGCCCGAGTCATTCAAAAAGTAGCCATAGAAAACTCGATCAATCCACGCATACTGTTGGCGCTGGTGGAATTTCAGGCTGGCTGGGTTTACGGTCAACCGGCAAACCTGGCGGTCACTGACTACCCGCTGGGTTTTATCAATAAGGATAAAAAAGGCCTGTACAAACAACTCAG
>MGMG01000021.1 GCA_001796355.1 Chloroflexi bacterium GWB2_54_36
AAATCCTTCCATTCTGCCAGCAGCTCGACAATTCGAAAAGTCTCCGACTGCCAGATGAATCCCTGCGGGCACGGTGGTGATTTTTCCAGCAGCGGCGGAGAATCGAATTGCACATCAATCGGCTCATCGATGAAACGCATGCTCGGCTCGGAAATGGGCATCCTATTCGTCCTCTACCATGGATTATAAATTGGAACACGGAAATTTTAGAATCCAGTGGCTATGCCAAAAGGTGTGACGAGATAATTACATTAACGTCTTGTAAAGAATCCCAATAGCCTTTTTTCCGCTAATCGGCTTATGATATACTCAAAATACGGGTAAGATCGGCTTAAACTGGGCGGTTTTGGATCGTTCGGAGGGAAACATGAAAATATTGCTGCTGATGCGCCATGCGAAATCAAGCTTTGAAGACAACCAGGCATCAGATTTTGAGCGCGGGCTCAATAAACGCGGAGAAAAAGATGCGCCGCGCATGGGCAAGTTGCTCAAGGAGAAGGACCTCGTCCCCGATTTAATTCTTTCTTCCAAGGCTGTCCGAACCAGCAAAACGGCTGAAATCGTGGCTGAAAAAGCCGGCTATAAAAAAGAAATCAATTATGTCGAAGGTTTCTACCTGGGCGAGCCCGAGGTGTACCTCGAAGCGCTGCGCGCGCTGGACAACGACAAGCTGGATACGGTGATGGTGGTAGGCCACAACCCCGGTCTGGAGACCTTGCTGCAAATTCTTACCGATCACGTCGAATCGCTGCCGACCGGCGCGATCGCTTACCTGGAACTGCCCATCCGCTCCTGGAAAGCCTTGTCCAATGATATCGTGGCCAATTTGAAAAAATTGTGGCGTCCGCGCGATTTGTGATCACCAAACCGAAATTGCCACCCCATAGCCCAGGCTACGCTGGGCTATTTTTTACGGACCGTTCCTAATTCGGGTCTTGACATTCGCTCCTGTTCATAGATAATAGAAGCAACTAAATCTAGAAAGGCAGTGACGGAGGAAAGTAGTCCGGCGGACTCCGCCAGGGATGCCGGGGCAACGACTGAGACCCCGACTCGCAGAAAACCGGCTGAAGTTCCCTCCCGAGCCGCTCAGGTGAACGCCCACAAAGGGCCATTAGTCTGAGCCGCAGCGCCCGCGTTACTGGGCGGACCAATCGCCAATCACGGCTGTTGGGTCAAGTGGACCGCGTTTGTGGTCAATGTGGGTGGTACCGCGGGTAAAAATCCCCGTCCCAATTTGGGACGGGTTATTTGTTTATGGAGGCTGTATGGGTGAAGATGAAAATATCCTTGAAGAATTGGATGACATCCAAAAAAACGGGCTGGAGGCCTTGGCGTCCGTCCAGGATGAAGCCGGATTGCAAGCCTGGCGCACCGCGCACCTCGGCCGCAGCGCCCCGGTGATGCTGGCTTTTACTCGCCTGGGGCAAATCAGCAAGGAAATGCGCCCGATGGTCGGTCAAAAAGCCAACCAGGTCAAGCTGGCGCTGGAAGCAGCGCTGAAAACCCGCGCCGAGGCGGTCAAGACCGCCTCGCTGCGTCAAAAATTGGACACCGAGCGATTGGATGTAACTTTGCCCGGGCGGCGCCCGACAATGGGACGGCTGCACCCGGCAGCCCAGGCGCTTTCTGAAATCATCCATATCTTCGAGGAGATGGGGTTCCAGGAATACCGCTCGCCCGAAGTGGAAACCGATGAACTCAATTTTGAGCTGCTCAACATACCGGCGTACCATCCGGCGCGCGACATGTGGGACACTTTCCACACCACCGTTCCCGGTACCATCCTGCGCACCCACACCTCCCCCGGTCAGATCCGCGCCATGCGCGAGATGTGCCCCAAGCCAATCCGCGTGATTCTGCCGGGCATGGTTTATCGTTACGAGCAGACCAATGCCAGCCACGAGATGCAGTTCAACCAGGTGGAGCTGCTGGCGGTCGGCAAAAACATTACGCTCGGCGACCTGAAAGGTACCATAGAGGGGTTTGCACAGCGCATGTTTGGCGAAGCTGTACGCGTGCGCATGCGACCATCTTACTTCCCTTTCACCGAACCTAGCGCCGATATTGTTATGGAGTGCTTCGTTTGCGGCAGCAAAGGCTGCCCGGTGTGCAAATATAGCGGCTGGTTGGAAATTGCCGGCTGCGGCATGCTGCACCCGGTGGTGCTGCGGAATGGCGGGTATGACCCGGCGGTTTATTCCGGTTTTGCCGCCGGTCTTGGCCCCGAGCGCATTGCGCTGCTCAAATATCAAGTCGATGATATCCGCAACTTCTGGCAAAATGACATTCGCTTCCTGGAGCAGTTTTAAATGAAAGTACCTCTTTCCTGGCTTAAAGAATATGTCGATATCGATCTCTCGCTGATCGAGCTGGCGGATGTACTAACCATGGCCGGTCTCGAGGTGGAGGACGTGCTGTTGGTCGGTTTGCCCAATCCTTATGAGCAGACTGGCGCACCGCAACGCCGCGAAGTGAGTATTCACGGGCTTTCCTGGGACCCGGAAAAAATTGTGGTAGCGCAGATCGACGAGGTCATGCCACACCCCAACGCTGACCGCCTAGTCTTGTGCCGCCTGAACGACGGCACGAGCGAACTGGTTGTCCTGACCGGCGCACCCAATCTGTTCGAGTACAAGGGCATTGGACTGCTGGCTAAACCACTCAAAGTAGCTTATGCCCGTGAAGGCGCGCGCCTTTACGACGGTCACCAGCCCGGTCAGGTGCTCACCACCCTCAAACGCACCAAAATCCGCGGGGTCGATTCCTTTTCGATGGTCTGCTCTGAAAAAGAGCTTGGCATCTCTGAGGAGCACGAGGGCATTATCATTCTGGATGACGACGCCCCGACCGGCAGACCGCTGGTGGAGTATATGGGTGACGCCGTTCTGGAAGTCAACATCCTGCCGAACATGAGCCGCAATGCCAGCATGATGGGTATTGCCCGCGAAGTGGCAGCCTTAACCAGAAAACCGTTGCGCAAACCGCAGGCTAACCTGCCTGCCAACGGTCCATCGATCGCCGGCAAAGCGCGCATCCAGATCACGGATCCACAATTGAATGCGCGCTTCGTGCTGGGTATGCTGGACGGCGCCGAACAACGCCCCAGCCCGTACCGTGTGCAGCTGCGCCTGCGCCTGGCCGGCATGCGTCCGATCAATGCGGTGGTGGACGCCACGAATTATGTCATGCTGGAGATCGGCCAACCGCTGCACGCCTTTGATTATGATGTGCTAGTCAAACGTGCCAGCGGGCAGGCGCCCACTATCATCACGCGCGCAGCTCACCCAGGCGAGAAGTTGACGACGTTGGACGGCGTTGAGCGTAAACTGGATGACTTTACCGTGCTGGTGTGCGATACCGCCGGGGCGCTGTCGCTGGCGGGCGTTATGGGCGGCCAAGAGTCTGAAATTACCCCGGCCACCCGCAATATCCTGCTGGAAGGTGCAACCTGGAATTTCGTCAACACCCGCCGCACCACCTCTTCACAAAAATTGAGTTCCGAAGCCGGTTACCGCTTCTCGCGCGGGGTGCATCCGGCGTTGTCATCCGAGGGCGTCAAGCTGTGCCTGCAGCGCATGGCGGAATGGAGCGGCGGAGTGATTTACTCCGACCTGGTGGACGAGTACCCGCTGCCCGCCGCAGACCCCGAAGCCGAAATCTCGACCGGGGATGTGAAGCGTCTGCTCGGCATCGAGCTGACTGCGGCTGAAATTGCCGCGCTGTTGAGCCGTCTGGAATTCGCCTGCCGCGTCGAAGGAAATTCGGTTTTCGCAAAAACCCCGCCGCATCGCCAGGATATTGGCACGGGTGTAATTGGCCGCGCCGACCTGGCGGAAGAGGTAGCCCGCATCTATGGTTACGACCGCATACCGGCCACCTATATGGCTGAAGAACTGCCGGAAGCGCGTATTCGCCGTCCCATTCAGGTCGAGAAACTGGTGCGCCAGTCGTTGGCGCGCCTGGGATTGCAGGAGGTTATCAACTACCGCCTGACCGCGCCAGAACGCGAGGCGCGCCTGACTGCGGCTCAACCTGAAGCAGTGCAACCCGCCTACATCACGCTCAAGAACCCGCTTTCCCCCGAACGCAGCGTCATGCGGCGCAGTTTGCTGGCCGCCGTATTGGACACCCTCGAGAAAAATGCCCGCCTGCGCGACCGGCTGGCGCTGTTTGAGGTCGGTCCGGTCTTCCTGCCATTAGAAGGACAGGCGTTGCCGGATGAGGCGCCCCGACTGGCAATGGCGATGACTGGCCAGCGCCGGACGCCTGCCTGGGACAGCCCCGATTCCGCCCAGTTGGATTTCTATGACCTCAAAGGCGTAGTCGAGGGCTTGCTGGAAAGTCTGCATGTCGGGAATGCGCAGTATTCACCCACAGACAACCCGGCATTCCATCCCGGCAAGAGTGCTCAAGTGACGGTCAACGGCAGCGTGCTGGGCGTGTTTGGTGAACTGCACCCGCAAGCCAAAGCCCGTTACGACTTCCTTGCGCCGGCTGTGGTAGCGGCTGAATTCGACCTGGCTGCCCTGGTTGACGCCTCTGCCAACCGTTATGAGATCCTACCCGTGCCAGTCTTCCCGCCGGTGCTGGAAGATCTGGCATTGATCGTTGACGAGAGTGTATTGGCGGCAGATGTGGAAGCGGCCATTCGCCAGGGCGGCGGCAAGCTTCTGACCGGGGTGCGCCTGTTCGATATTTTCCGCGGCGATCAAATTGGCGCCGGGAAGAAGAGCCTGGCTTATGCGCTCTCTTATCAGGCAGCCGACCACACGCTCAGTCCGGGCGAAGCCAACCAGATCCGGCTGCGCATCCTCCGCCGGGTGGAACAATTGGTTGGGGCGCAGCTGCGCAGTTGATCTGCGTGCATTGCACCACCACGGTGCATTGCACGTGCCTCAAAATTCAAGTGCCAAACGTAGGGGCACGGGGATATTTACTGGCCGCAGGCCTTGAGTGGAACCCCGTGCCCGTACATTCCAACATTACCATTTCACCGGTGAGGGCACGGGGGGCGCTGATAAATCAGAGTTTTCCCCAATCCCCGTGCCCCTACAGTTTCGTTAACAATCGAATTACCCCGTCATTACCCTTGACATAGGATATAATTACCTCACAAGATTGGTTACGCTGTAATACAAGCTTGAAACGGATATAGCGTCGAGCACGTCTCGCGGGGAAAAATTTCTGAATTATATTCACCAATCATCCATCAGGATAACCTGAGCGTTTATCGCGATTCGCTGTTGATCCTTGTCAAAACGATTAAATAGTTACACTTGAAAGAGGTACTCGCAGCAGCATCGGACATGGGCTGACAGCGCGGCCTTTTTACCATGTTAAAAATCCCGGGCAACTTTTGGTTGAATCAACCCGCTATGTTTCCGGTAAAAGGTTCATCAATTTGATCATTGCACTATATTTCATTCAGGACAGGTTGCAGAAGTAACTCTATATGTGGGTACTGCACGCACATTGGCAACCGCCGCGCAAGCCGTCTGACACGGGTGGATTTGTTTTCTGGGCTGAAAGCCCGGAAAGCAAACCTCAAATCCGTGACCACGGTACGCTGGCTAAACGAACCGAATTAAAAGACCACCCATTCTGCCTGGAACCGGAAACGATCCGGCTGCAGATTGGCTCTGGCACGCCGCTAGACAGCGCCCAATTGGGGGCGGTGCGATTGCGCCTGCCTTCCACCCGTTCGGGTCCGCTACCCTCCCCCAGCCTGAATCCCGAATGGGAATTGGATGACTACTCGAACCCGCGCCTGCAACCCTGGCTGGTACGCGGCCTGCTGCTGCCGGCTGGAAAAGCCTTCAGCGTGCTGGCTAATTTGCCTACCGAAAGCACCTCGAGCGGGTTCATCCTTGGCGCTGACGCAGCCTACTGGCAGCACGCCTGCAGTTTGGTGCTGGAAGTGCTGGCGGAACAGAAAATCCTGCCGGTGCTGGAAAAGGCGTCGATCGAGGGTCAGGGCGACCAGTACTTTGCCCGCTGGCTGCCGGTCCTCGACAGCCCAAAAGACGGGCCGCGAATTGAATACCTGGAAAAAAGCATGCCGCCGATTTGTCGCGCAGAAATGGGCATGCAAACTCATGTCGGCAAAAACCTGCAGCAAACCAGCCATACCCCGCATACACTACTGGATACATTCCTGAAATCCACTTGCGATGCGCTGGCGCGCAATTGGGGTCGCAGCCGGGCGCCGCTGCTGCTGCCCGAAAAGGGCAATTCACTGGATATCTGGTTGGCAGCTTTATTCACGCCTGATGGACGAGTCAAAGCCGCGCCCGGGCAGTTGCAGTCGCTGTTCAGCAGCGTACGTGCCTGGCTGCGCAACTTGCATGCTGCCGGCGACGAAAATTTCCGCATCGCCTTCCGCTTAAACCCACCCCCGGAAGTGGAATCGAATGGTCGCACACCCACCTGGGACTTGCAGTTCCTACTCCAGTCGCGCTCTGACCCCAGTCTATTGATCACTGCCGAAGATGTCTGGTTCCGCTCTAAAGATGAACTGTCCAAAATCAGCCGGCGGTTGGAACATCCTCAAGAACTCATTTTGGCCGGGTTGGGCTATGCCACGCGCCTTTTCAACCCGATTCTCACCAGCTTGCAAGCGCGGCACCCCACCGGCGTCGATCTGGATACCGAATCGGCTTATACCTTCTTGCGCGAAGCTGCCCCCCTGCTGGAGCAGGCCGGTTTTGGCATTCTCACTCCCCCGTGGTGGAACCAGCGCGGCGCCCGCCTGGGCGTCCGCGTGAGATTGACGCCGCGCGGCAAGGAACCGACTGACATTTCGCGCACCACTCGCCTGGGAATCAACACCCTGGTGCATTTCGAGTGGGAACTGTCGCTCGGTGATACAACCCTGACCCGCGAAGAATTCGAAGCGCTGGCTGCCTTGAAGATGCCGCTGGTGCAGGTGCGCGGTCAATGGGTACAACTGGATACCGAACAGATCGACGCAGCCATCCGCTTCTGGGAAAAACAGCAGCATTCCGGCGAGATGGGTCTTTTGGAAGCGGCTCAACTGGCGTTGGGCGGCGAAACTGCCCACGGCCTGCCGCTGGACGAAGTCCAGGCAGAAGGTTGGGTCGCCGACTGGCTGGACAACATCGGTGACAGTCAGCGCATGACCGAACTAGCGCAACCTGGCGGTTTGAATGGCACGTTGCGCCCCTACCAGCGCTTTGGCTTCTCCTGGCTGGCTTTCTTCCGCCGCTGGGGGTTGGGCGCCTGCCTGGCAGATGACATGGGCCTCGGAAAGACCATCCAGGCTCTGGCGCTGCTGCTGCACGAGAAGGAATCGCTCGGCAAGCTGCCGGCACCTGTGCTGCTGGTCTGCCCCACCTCGGTGGTAATCAACTGGCAGCGCGAAGCCGCCCGCTTCGCCCCATCCTTGAACACATATGTGCATCAGGGTCCGGCCCGCCTGAAAAACAGCGAATTTGCGGAAGCCGCCAGGGATGCAGACCTGGTGGTCACCAGTTATTCCCTGCTGCGGGTTGACCAGGAAATTCTCCAGCCGATGACCTGGTACGGAGTGATCCTGGATGAAGCGCAAAATATCAAAAATCCGTCCGCCAAGCAAACTCAGGCGGCGCGTAAACTCAAATCCACCTTCCGCCTGGCGCTGACCGGCACCCCGGTCGAAAACCGGCTGAATGAATTGTGGTCGATCATGCAATTCCTCAACCCGGGTTATCTCAACTCGCTGGAAAAGTTCCGCCGTGAGTTTGCCATCCCCATCGAGCGCTTCGGCGATCACGAAGCCACCGCCCTGCTCAAGCAAATGGTCGGACCTTTCATCCTGCGGCGCCTGAAATCCGACCCGCGGGTGATCCAGGACCTGCCTGAAAAGCTCGAGATGAAGGAATTGTGCTACCTGAGCGAAGAACAGGCTACCCTCTACGAAGCTGTTGTTCAGGAATCGCTTAAAAAAGTGGCAGAAAGCGACGGTTTGGAACGCCGCGGTCTGGTGCTTGCCATGCTCACCCGCCTGAAGCAGGTATGCAATCACCCGGCCCAGTTCCTCAAACAACCGCTTGAACGCGAGACCGGCGGCAACCACGTCAACGGACGCAGCGGTAAGCTCACCCGGCTCACTGAAATGCTGGAAGAAGTGATCTCGGCAGGCGACCGCGCCCTGGTGTTTACCCAGTATGCTGAGATGGGGCATCTGCTGAACCAGTACTTGCCGCAAATGCTCAACGTCCCGGTGTATTATCTGCACGGCGGCACTCCGGCTTCGGTCCGCGACCAGTTGGTCACTCGCTTCCAGGAAGATAGCAGCGCTCCTCCTATTTTCATCCTGTCCCTGAAAGCTGGCGGGCTCGGTCTAAACCTGACTGCCGCCAGTCACGTCTTCCATTACGACCGTTGGTGGAACCCGGCGGTTGAAAACCAGGCGACCGACCGCGCCTACCGCATCGGCCAGCAGCAAAATGTCCAGGTGCATAAATTTATCACGCTGGGAACGCTCGAAGAACGGATCGATGAGATGATCGAGGCCAAGATGGGTTTGGCAGACTCAGTAATTGGCGGCGGCGAGGATTGGCTGACCGAATTCAGCACCGATGAATTGCGTGATCTGGTCACGCTGCGCAAATAAGGAGCACCAGGGATGGAAGACCGCAATGGATCAAACAGCTGGGGCATGAACCCGCGTAAAACGCGCGGCGGCATCAAAGCCCAGAGCGAACACGGCTCCTTCGGCAAAAACTGGTGGGCGCGGCGCTGGATTGCGGCCATGGAACAGTTGGTGTCCGGCCCGCGGTTAATGCGCGGCCAGTATTACGCCCGCCAGGGACAGGTGATTTCGATAGAGGAAACCAAAGAGGGCGTGACTGCGCTGGTGCAGGGCTCGCGCCCGCGGCCTTACAAGGTCACCATCCGCCTCACGCCGCTTTCCGCGCGCCAGTGGAACCGGGTGCTGGATGTGCTGGCAGATCAGGCGATTTTTGCCGCACAGCTTCTGGCCGGGGAAATGCCCTCCAACATCGAAGAAGCCTTTTCGACTGCCGGAGTCAGCCTTTTCCCACAATCCAGCTATGACATGATCACCGATTGCTCCTGCCCGGATAAAGCCAACCCCTGTAAACATGTGGCTGCCACGCACTATATCCTTGGCGAGCGCTTTGATGAAGATCCTTTTCTGTTGTTCCGCATGCGCGGGCGTTCGCAGGATCAGTTGCTTAGCGCGCTGCGGCAACGACGCTCCGGCTCGTCAGCCGTTTCTACTCAGCCGCGCCGCTCGCTGCGCCAGGCCGGGGAGGATTTTACCCGGTTGGAAGACAGTATGAAAAATTACTGGGAGATCGGCCCCGCGCTTCACCAGTTCTCGGCGCAGGTGCGCGCCCCGGCCATCCCCCAACCGCTGCTTAAGCGCCTGGGTGAACCCGATTTTGTGCGCGACCTGACGCTGCAGAATCAGCTTGAGGATGTGTATGAAGCCATCAGCCAGTTTGCCTTGCTGCTGGCATATGGGGATGCTGCCGGCGGTCCCCCCGAGGACGAGGAAGAAAATTAACCAAAAGTGGATTTTGTGAGGGACACAAAATCCACTTTTTATTCGGAGATCCCGGCTTTAAAAGTTCTAGAATTTTTGAAAAAATGCTGTGACGCGCGCCCAATTGGCAAGGATGATATATGCACCTGCAATAATGGCCGCAACCAGAAAGAACGTCAAAAACGAATTTACCCGTTCGCTGGGCTCAGAAAAAATAAACTTGAAAAATGTGATCGCCAGGCCAACCGCGGCGATTAAAATGACCGCCCACAACAATATCGGATGGACATAAAACGGCAGTTGGGGTAGAACAGGCATTTGAAATGGGCCTGGCAGCATTGGGATCCTCCATAGCTTACTAAGTGTTGCTGGATATTGCGGGGAATTAACAAAATCCCCACCCACATTAATAATAGTGATTCTCAGGCTGAATGTCAAAGGACTGGTGCTTACAGAATTATAATGTAAGGGCTGGTGCCGGTTTATTCCCTCCTTAGTTAATCCTCATCTGGAATTAATCAGACGTTCATCTGGCGGAATAGAATTTATTTGTCGATCATCACACCCTGGATCATCCCCACCATGGCAAAAAAACAATACCCACCATTTTATGAAAAAGCGGTCCCAATTGCCATGGCGGTAATCGGCCTGCTGGTCATTACGTTGCTGGTCGTAATTGTGATTGTCATTTCAGGTCGCTAACCCTCCTATTTTCGAAAGGATCCCCAATCCTGATGAACCCAATGGCTTTTATTCCTCTGACCTCAGCGGTGGTCAGTCTTGTCTTTTCAGGGTTTGTGTTCAAACGCTACCTGGCAAAACACCATACCAATAACCTGTTATGGGCGATTGGCATGTTGTTTTATGCAATCGGCGGCGCCTGCGAAGCGCTCTACGGCTTTTTCGGCTGGAATCCGCTGGTTTTCCGCTTGTGGTATCTGTTTGGCGCGATTTTAGTGGCGGCCTGGCTTGGGCAGGGCACGGTTTTCCTGTTGGCGAAACCGCGTCTCGCGAGCATTCTTATGGTAGTCCTCGGGCTGGCTTCGCTGTTTGCAACGTACCGGGTGTTTACCGCACAGCTTGACCCGGCGGGCATGATTTCCAGCGTACACACCGGCAGTGAATTAAGCGGCGGCGCAATCCAAACGTCCGGCGTGCGCACGCTGACACCTTTCTTCAACCTGTACGGTACATTGGCTCTAGTTGGTGGAGCGCTGTATTCTGCCTGGCTCTTTTTCCGTAAACGCGTTCTGCTCCATCGGGTGATCGGTAATGTGCTCATTGCTACCGGCGCCCTTTTGCCAGCTTTTGGCGGGGCTTTCAGCCGTTTTGGCATCCCGGGAGCGTTGTACATCAGCGAGTTGTTGGGCGCTATCATTCTCTTCATTGGCTTCCTGCGCGCCACAACGCCCATGCCGGCCGAGAAGGCAGCCGTTCAAGGAACGGTTACCGGATAATCATAAGAACACGGGTACCCCTGGCGCGATTTTCTGTAGCGTCCACGCAAGCTACAGGCTGCGCTCCAGCCGCTGATCCCGTATCGTTTGGAGAGCGAACTTCAGTTCGCTTATATTTACATTGAAGGCTGTGCTGCCATCTGCCGGTCCCGTATTTCACGTGGAGCGAACTTCAGTTCGCTTTGATGCGATTTTCTTGACAGGCTGCCTGCTTACGAGTAAAATCACGGCACATGCCGAGATAGCTCAGTTGGTAGAGCACACGACTGAAAATTGTGGTGTCGCCAGTCCGATTCTGGCTCTCGGCACTCCAAACACCCCGCAAGGGGTGTTTGTGATTCTTTTCGGTAAAAAACTCTGTTAGAATCTGAGTCCATGCCAAAATACCGGCTGTTAACCTACCTTTCGATCGGCCTCATCCTGGCAGGCGCTGCGCTGACCTTCTTTGGTCTGGAACGCGACGTGCTGCTGGTAGTCGACGGTCAGCCGCAAACGGTGCACACCCGCGCTCTGACCCTCAGCGGAGTTATCCAGGACGCCGGCTACCCGGTAACCCCCGAAGATCGAGTCATCCCGAATTCCACGACCTGGATGATCGGGCACTCCATTGCCCGGTTGGATCGCGCGCAGCAAACCACGCTCCAGAACGTGCGCAGCGGTGCGGTTGAGATTCTGCAATCGACGGAACCTATTCCTGCCAACCTGCTGGCTGCCGCAGGCATTATGCTATTCCCCGGCGACTTGCTCACCCTCGACGGCGCTGCCATTGACCCGTATGGTCCCCTGCCCAACCGGATTCGTCCGGCTGTACTGGAATTTCACCCGGCAGTCCAGGTCAGTGTGCAGGACGGGGGCGTAGAATACAACATTTATTCCGCTGCTGCAACGTTGTTCGAAGCGCTCTGGCAGTCTGGCGTTACCATCAGCCTGGCGGACCGCATCACCCCGGCAGGCAGCACCCAGCTAAATAGCCCCCTGACCGTCGAAATCGAGCGCGCCCAGCCGGTAACCATTCAACTGGCAGACCGCGCCATACACACTGCAACCACCGCTGACCGCGTTGGCGAGCTGCTGACGGAAGCCGGTATTCCGCTTCAAGGAATGGATTACAGCCTACCGGCCGAGGATCAGCCGCTGCCGGCGGATCGCCTGGTACGGGTGGTGCGCGTGCGCGAAGAAATCGCGCTCGAACAAAAACCTATTCCCTACAGCAGCAGCTACCAGCAGGATAACGAGACCGAACTGGACCAGCGGCGGGTGATCACTGCCGGTGAATACGGCATCGAGGTCTCGCGGGTGCGCGTCCGTTTAGAGGACGGCGTAGAAACCAGCCGTACAGCAGAGGCCGCCTGGGTGGCCAAGGAACCGCAGGATCAGCTGGTTGGCTACGGCACACAGGCGGTAGTCAAGACCATCGACACCCCTTACGGCGCCCTCGAGTATTGGCGGGCAGTCAACGTATTTGCCACATCTTATTCGCCTTGCCGACTGGGTATCCCCAATTACTGCAATCTCCAGACCTCCAGCGGCGCAGACCTGCGCCAGGGAATTGTGGCCGTGACGCGCGCCTGGTACTCGTGGATGCGCGGGCAGCGCGTTTACATCCCGGGTTACGGCGTGGCGGTGGTGGGGGATGTAGGCGGCGGCATCCCCGGCCGTTATTGGGTTGACCTGGGCTACTCAGACGCCGATTACAAGTCCTGGGCATCCAATGTGACCATGTATTTCCTGGCGCCGGTTCCGGCTGCCATCCCCTGGATCCTGCCATGACCTTGAAGGCCCTGGACGTTCCGGGTTTACTGCGCAGCCACGGTCTGACCCCGCGCAAGGGGTTGGGCCAAAACTTTTTAACCGACCCGGTCGTGTTGGACAAAGTGGTGGAAGCAGCGGGCGTCACAACGGAAGACGCCGTGCTGGAAATTGGCCCGGGACTGGGCAGCCTGACGCGCCACCTGGCCAGGGCCGCGCGCCAGGTCACCGCGGTTGAAATTGACGGGAACCTGATCCCGCTTTTACAGCAGGTATTGGCTGCTGAACCCAATGTCCGGGTAATCCATGCCGACATTCTGGAGCTTGATCCGGCGGAAGTCATGGGCGGCGATCCGTATCTGGTAGTCGCCAATATTCCGTATTACATCACCTCGGCAATCCTGCGTCATTTGCTGGATTCGTCAAACCGGCCGCAGCGTCTGGTGCTCACCGTGCAACGTGAGGTGGCTGAGCGTATCTGCGCCGCGCCAGGCGACCTGAGCTTGCTGGCGCTCAGCGTGCAGGTGTACGGCAGCCCGCGCCCGGTGCTGCGTATTCCTGCCGGGGCATTCTACCCACCCCCCAATGTCGATTCGACCACCCTGCGGATCGATCTACACCCGCAGCCGCGCATTCCTTCGGAGCAATTGGATGCTTTCTTTCGGCTGGCAAAAGCGGGTTTTAGCCAGAAACGCAAAACCCTACGTAACGCGCTTTCGGGAGGACTGGGCTGGAAACCGGATCAGGGAGCAAAGCTGTTACAGGCCGCGCAAATCGATCCGCAGCGCCGCGCCGAGACCTTGACGATTGACGAATGGGCTCGTCTGACTGCTGAATTTTTGGAAGAAAATATTAAAGCCGTTTAGACCAGCGGGCGTTTCTTGCGTAAATCAGCGTAGATACCGGGCAGCAACCACACGCGGTAGGCAGCTTCCAACTGAATCCGCAGCGACATTTTCGAGGTACCCAAGCGTCTCTCAGCAAAATAAATGGGGATCTCTTTGAAGTGGTAACCTAATAATGTCGCCAGGTAGGCCGTCTCCACCTGGAAAACGTAACCATTGGACTTTACCCGTTCGAATGGCATTCCCTGCAAAGCTTCACGCCGGTACAGGCGGAAACCGCCGGTAGTATCGCGGATGCCCAGCCCAAGAATGGTTCGCGCGTAAAAATTACCAAAGGCCGAAAGTCCTTTGCGCCAGAACGGCCAGCGCTCATCCAGGCTGCCGCCTTTGATGTAGCGCGACCCGATGGCAATGTCGACTTTGGTCAGAGCCTGAACCAGTTCCGGGATTTTATCTACCGGATGCGAAAAATCCGCATCCATCTGGCAGACAGCCTCAGCCCCGCGCGATAAAGCTGTGCCGAAGCCCTGGATGTACGCCGACCCTAATCCCATCTTACCGGACCGGTGCAGCACCTGGACGCGCCCGCCGGTGTCGCGCTTCAAAGCCTCAGCGATGTGCCCGGTACCATCCGGGCTGTTGTCATCCACCACCAGCAGGTTTAAGTCGGGCAGCGGCAGCGCCAGCAAGGCAGCGCTGATTTTAGGCAAATTTTCAGCCTCGTTATAGGTCGGGATAATGATCGTCAGGTTCAAAATATTAGGATACTGGCCGCACGGGCTCTTTCTGAATGATGAAGACGCAGTTTTTATCGCCCACTGCAGTACATTTTGTCTCCACCACATTAAACTCGCTGCCGCCTGAAATCCATTTTAGAGACGCCTGGATCATGCCAACAACGATGTGACAGGTTGGAATGGTAGTTTGCCGTCCCCAACAAACCGAACAATATTCGACGGTATAGACAAAATGGTCAGCGTTCTCGACGATAGTAACGTGCTGGTCACTGACCTGCGAAAGAACACGAGCAATCGCGCCAAGGCCAACCTTCAGTTTGGAGCTGGCGGGGAGGATTTTAAACGCAAAATCCCCAACGCCGGCGAACACGCTGAAACCACGCAGCACATGATCAAAAGAAGCCCGGCCGGCCCGCATCGCCAGTCCGCGTCCCCCGCGCGTGCCATAAATATCATCCAGCGAGCCGTTGATGGCTGAATAATCCGCAAAATCCAACCGTTTTTCCAGCGTATCGAGCGGGTAGGAATTGATCCAGGAGCGAAGATTTGCCAGGTTGAGAATGGCATTGACGCCATTTTTCCCCATTACATCTTCGAGCGAGACGAGGGTGACGTAGCCTAATTTGCTGGGAAGATAACGTCCGCTTTTAGGTATGGATTTCATGGTTGTGCTCTAGATGAGTCGGGATAAGTCTTCGGTTGCGCGGCGCATATCCAGGAAAATCAGCCCCAGTTTGGCCTGTTGGCGCGCCAGGGCAGTGAGTACCGCATCTTCCCCGATGGACATGAGCACAACATATCCGTTTTCGCCCTTGATGTAAACCTGGGCAAGATTTCCTCGCCCCAATTCTCCGGCGATTCTTTCACCCAGCGAGAGCATGGCTGCCGACATGGCAGACACGCGATCCTCTTCTACCCCCTGGGGGAGTGCAGAAGCAATCGTTAAACCATCCACACTGACAATTGCTGATGCTTCAATATCCGGTGAAGATGCCTGCAGCTGGCGCAAGCGGTCAACCATGAGTTGAGTTCGTGACTTAGTCAAGGTAGCACTCCTTCAAGATGCGAAAAAAGGAATCCCTGCAATGTACAGGATCCTTCATAACTGTAGCATAGGGGTTTGGGGGTGTCAAGCGTAGCGAGTTTGTAAAAATGCAAACTTGAGCATGGATGAGGGGTCAGCGAAGAGTGCGAACGAAGGGTTGACGTTTCGCTCATTCCAGAATATAATTCGAGCCGTTCAAAAAGCGGGCGTGGTTCAGTTGGTAGAACGTCTCCTTGCCAAGGAGAAGGTCGTGGGTTCGAGTCCCATCGCCCGCTCAAATCCCCGGAATCGGGGATTTTTTATTGCCCATACTGAAGGTCGCGGGTCCCCATTGAGGGGATGATATTCGAGTCCCACTCGTTCGCTCAAATCCCCGGAATCGGGATTTTTTATTGCCCATACTGAAGGTCGCGGGTCCCCATTGAGGGGATGATATTCGAGTCCCATCGCCCGCTCAAATCCCCGGAATCGGGGTTTTTTTGCCCATACT
The DNA here is from genome assembly GCA_001796355.1 of Chloroflexi bacterium GWB2_54_36. GTDB lineage: Bacteria > Chloroflexota > Anaerolineae > Anaerolineales > Anaerolineaceae > Bellilinea. Next base: position 15,838 of record MGMG01000021.1, read on the forward strand.
GAAGGTCGCGGGTCCCCATTGAGGGGATGATATTCGAGTCCCATCGCCCGCTCAAATCCCCGGAATCGGGGGTTTTTTGCCCATACTGAAGGCCGCGGGTCCCCATTGAGGGGATGATATTCGAGTCCCACTCGTTCGCTCAAATCCCCGGAATCGGGGTTTTTTTGCCCATACTGAAGGCCGCAGGTCCCCATTGAGGGGATGATATTCGAGTCCCATCGCCCGCTCAAATCCCCGGAATTGAGGATTTTTTATATACATGTAGCGGCGGGCATTGCCCGCCAGAATAAGACTGCCTGTACTACAAACATTAATCTTAAGAGGATAGATTTGAATTAATCGCACCTGGTTTATTGTTCGTATGGGGCATTAAATATAAGGTGGGCTTTCCCAACATGCCTTTAGCAGAAGAAAGCCCACCTGAAGTGTATTGTTCACCCAAAACTATAAGTTATTTCGAAATTCTCCGAAATGCGTTTTGAGCAGCTTTGATCGTTTTTCCAGCTACTTCCTCTGAATGAAAAGATGACAAGAACCCGGCCTCAAATTGGGAAGGAGCCAGGTAAATTCCTTCCGACAACATTGCCCTGAAGAATTCGGCATAAAGCACGGTATCTGCATGCTTTGCGCTCGACCAATCCTTAACCGGTTGGTCCGTGAAGAATGTTGTAAACATGGTCCCCACTTGTTGCACCACGACCGGTAAACCGGCATCTTTTGCGGCTGCGCGTACTCCGTCCCCTAGATGGAACGTCATCTGCTCAATATGATTCCAGATTTCGGGCTGGCTTAACTCTTCCAGGGTTGCGATGCCGGCTGCCATCGTCAGCGGATTTCCGGATAGGGTCCCTGCCTGGTACATAGGACCAGAAGGAGCCACCATTTGCATGATTTCTTTCCTACCGCCGTATGCGCCTACAGGCAACCCCCCGCCAATCACTTTTCCCAGCGTGGTCAGGTCGGGATGGATGCCATATAAAGCCTGAGCCCCACCCAGGTGGACGCGGAATCCGGTCATCACCTCGTCAAAAATTAATAAAGCTCCGCATTCGGTCGTCAAGCGGCGCAAGCTTTCCAGGAATCCAGGTTCTGGCGGTACAACCCCCATGTTTCCGGCGACCGGTTCAACGATTACCGCTGCGATTTCAGCGCCTTTTTGATTGAAAAGCATTTCCAGCGCTGCGATATCATTATAAGGAACTACCAGAGTATCGGCTGTGCTCGCGGCTGGAACACCGGGCGAATCAGGCAGCCCCAGCGTGGCTACACCGGAACCTGCTTTCACCAGCAGCAAATCGGCGTGTCCATGGTAACAGCCCTCAAATTTGACGACCTTTGACCGCCCGGTATAAGCCCTCGCCAGACGCAAGGCGGTCATGGTTGCTTCGGTACCCGAGTTTACAAAGCGCAGCATTTCCAGATTTGGCATAAACGCCTGAATTAATCGGGCCAGTTTTATCTCAAGGTTGCTTGGTGCGCCGAAACTGGTTCCTCGCAAGGCTGTTTCAGAAATAGCGGCGACGACGGCGGGATGGGCATGACCCAGAATGAGCGGCCCCCAGGATAAAACATAATCCACAAACCGATTTCCATCCACGTCGTAGAGGTAAGCTCCCTGGCCCCGGTCAATAAACAAGGGCTGCCCTCCCACCGCTCGAAAAGCTCGCACTGGCGAGTTGACACCGCCGGGAAAGAGCTGTTGGGCAGCGGAAAACAGTTGTTGTGATTTTGAAGTTTCCATTATGCCTCTATCATTCCACAGGTTGGTATGACCACTCATGCACCAGATCGACCACGCGTTTAACCTGATCGACAGGCGTATCCGGCAATATGCCGTGTCCCAGATTGAAGATATGCCCCGGACGCCCACCTGCCTGGCGTAAAACCCGTTCCACGCGCTTTTCAAGCTCACCCTCAGGCGCATAAAAAGCCACCGGGTCCAGGTTGCCCTGCACTGCCACCTGGTGATCTAAGAGTTTCCATGCCCAATCCAGCGGAGTCTGCCAATCGATGCCAATGACGTTCCCTCCGGCCTCTTTCATCAGCGGCAGAAGTGAGGCAGTGCCGGTGCCAAAGTGAATCGTCGGCACCCCTTTATTTTGGAGAGCTGCAAATATTGATTTTGAGTAAGGTAAACCGTACTCGCGGTAATCGTCCGGAGTGAGCGTTCCAACCCAACTGTCGAATAACTGAACGGCTTGCGCTCCAGCATCGATCTGGGCGCTGAGATAATCCGCAATGACTTGCGCTAGTTTTTCCATCAGCCGGCGCCAGGATTGCGGGTCAGAATACATCATGCGCTTGGTTTTTAACAGGTTGCGCGAAGATCCACCTTCAATAAGGTAACTGGCCAGGGTAAACGGCGCGCCGGCAAAACCAATCAGGGCCGTTGTACCATCCAGTTCTTTTCGCACAATGCGGATCGCAGCCAGGACATTGGCCAGTGACTCGCGCGGTTCGACCGGGCGAAGCGCAGCCACGTCCGCTGCGCTTCGAATAGGATTGTGTATCACCGGCCCCTCTCCGGCCGCAAATTCCAATTGAATTCCCATTGGGACTAATGGCAGAAGAATATCAGCAAACAATATGGCCGCATCCACACCCAACCGGGTTACAGGCTGAAGAGTAACTTGCGCGGCCAGTTCCGGCTGGGCGCAGATTTCAAGCAGCGTGTGATGAGCACGAATCGCGCGATATTCGCTTAAAAAACGACCGGCCTGCCGCATAAACCATACCGGTGTTGTGTCCACTGGCTTTTGCCAGCAGGCATTGAGAAATCGTTGGCTGGAAGTTAAGGTTTCCATAGGATCAAAGTAACTTTCGTGAAACAGGTTTTGGAATGAGGGTTACGACGTCAGCCATTTTGCAACCACCGGGCAGCGTCTTTGGCATGATAGGTGATGATCATATCGGCGCCTGCCCGCCGAATCCCGGTAAGAATTTCCAACGCGACTCGTTCTTCATCCAACCAACCGTTGGCGGCAGCCGCTTTCAGCATGGAATATTCCCCGCTAACGTTATAGGCAACCAACGGTAGTTCTGGAAAGTGTTCGCGGACAGCGCGGATTACATCCAGATAGGCCAGGGCGGGTTTGACGATCAACATATCCGCGCCTTCGGCCACATCTAAAGCGGTCTCTCGCAGTGCCTCCCGAACATTACCCGGATCCATTTGATGGCTGCGGCGGTCGCCAGATTTTGGCGCGCCCTGGGCTGCCTCACGAAACGGCCCGTAAAAACCAGAAGCATACTTGGTGGAGTAGGAAAGGATAGGTAAATGCTCGTACCCGTTTGAATCTAAACCTGCGCGAATCGCCGCCACCATGCCGTCTATCATCCCGGAAGGCGCGACGATATCTGCTCCGGCCGCTGCATGGGAGATAGCCACTTTTGCCAGGATCTCCAAGGTCTCATCGTTGAGCACATAACCTTCGGGAAGGTTGAGGTTGGGTCGATTTTGCCCGCCCACGTTCAATATTCCGCAATGACCATGATCGGTATACTCACACAAGCAAACGTCAGTGATCACCACCATTTCCGGATGGGTGCTTTTGACCGCTCGAGTGGCCTGTTGAATAATGCCATCCTCTGAAAAATTCTCCATGCCGATCGGATCTTTTTCAGCCGGGATGCCAAACAGAAGAACCGCCGGGATACCCAATTCGGCAACAGAATGAATTTCATCTGCGAGCATGTCTGGCGACAAATGGTAAACCCCAGGCATGGAGGAGATTTCCGTTTTTACTCCCCGCCCATGGGTGACAAAAAGCGGATAGATCAGGTCATTGGGAGCCAGGTTGGTTTCTCGCACCATGGCACGGATTTGAGGAGAAATTCGTAAACGGCGCGGGCGAATGGTTGGAAAACTGGCTGCCTGCCTAAGCTCCTGTTTTTGGTTTTTTGTTGTCTCGGTTTGAAAATTCATAGGGTATTCCTCTTTGAATTTGTGGGGTTATCGTTGAGTAGTGCTTCAACCAATCCATCCACCGTATAGTCTTTTGGCACAATATCGACCGCAAGCCCAAGCTTTTGGGCAGTTTCAGCCGTTATTGGACCGATACAGGCTATCACAGCCCCTTTTAGCAGGTCGGATGCGCGCCCACCTAAAAGGGCAAAGAAATTTTGCACCGTTGATGAGCTGGTAAAAGTGGCAATGTCAACACCCTTTTCCAGTTCAGCCAGGGCTTGCGAATCAGGATGAGACGGCAGAGTGTGGTAAATTGCAATTTCCTCTGGAAGAGCCCCATGATTTTGAAGCGCTTCCACCAGCGCCTTTCGGGCAATCTCTGCGCACGGCAATAGAACCCTCTGGCCGCCCACATCACCCAGGCCAGGCAGTATGGCTTCGGCTACATATTCATCAGGGACAAAGGTGGGTTGCACTCCCTTTTCCATGAGCGCCTGCGCGGTTGCCGGTCCGATGGCCGCCACCTGGATACCAACGAACGCATTGCTTCCTTTGCCAAGGGCTGTGAGCCGCTGCCAGAAGGCAGATACACCGTTGACGCTGGTAAAGATGACCCATTGGTAGGCGCCAAGATTAGTTATTGCCTGGTCAATCAATGACGTTTCTTCCAGTGCAGAGATTTCGATGGTGGGAAAGACGACCGGCTCAGCGCCCAGAGCGGTTAATCGATCGATCAAAGCCGCCGCTTGTGCTCTTGGGCGAGTGACGAGAACGCGTTTACCGCTTAGATTGTTCATCCTAATAATTCCGCGGCGCCCTGGTCAAGCGCCTTTTGGGCGAGCAGCTCCCCTAACATTTTCGGGTCTTCTCCCGTTGCTGTGACACGGATTACCCGCCGGCCATCGAGACCTGCAACCAGACCACGCATTTCGATTTGCACGCCATCCAGCGTGGCATGGGCTGCCACTGGCGCAGAACAGCCCCCGCCAAGCGCTGCCAGAAAGGCGCGTTCGGCTGTAACAGCGCTGTATGTGGGAAGGTCGTGAATCGGCCGTAGAAGCTGGAGTAGCTCGTCATCATCAGACCGGCATTGGATTGCCAGTGCCCCCTGACCCGGGGCGGGAAGCATCACATCGAATGAAAGGTATTCGGTGATGTGCTTCGCGAGGTCAAGTCGTTCCATTCCGGCAGCCGCCAGAATGATCGCAGCGTACTCGCCCTCCAGTACTTTGCGGAGGCGGGTATCCACGTTTCCGCGCAACGGTAGGATGCTCAAATCGGGGCGGGTAGCTTTAACCTGGGCTTCGCGGCGCAGGCTGGAGGTTCCCAACCGAGCACCCACAGGTAACGCCTTGAGCGCTTCTCCCCTCGTTGAGATCAATACATCCTGAGCGCAGGCACGCGAGCCTACAGCGCCGATGCTCAACCCTGCCGAGTTTTCAACCGGTAGGTCCTTCAGGGAATGAACGGCCAGATCGATCTCGCCAGAGCGCAAGGCGCTTTCCAATTCCGCAGTGAATACGCCTTTGCCGCCGATTTCTGGTAGCGGGCGGTCGATGATTTTGTCACCGGTGGTGACCAGGGTGACCAGCTGGAAAGAGAGATCGGGCCAGGCTGATTTAAGCTGGGTAAGGATGTGTTCAGTTTGCCAGCGGGCCAATTTTGAAGGCCGGCTCCCCAGGGTGATGATCCGGGTGGTTGGATTGTTCATATCGCTACCTTTTTAAGAGAAAGATCCGGCTCGGGCTCGCTCAGATCAAATAATCGG
>MGMG01000022.1 GCA_001796355.1 Chloroflexi bacterium GWB2_54_36
TGGTGATTGCTGCGGCCAAAGCCGGTTTATGGAAAGAAGATTTGCTCAAAACCATGCCGCGGATTGCAGAACTACCCTTTGATTCTGACCGCAAACGCATGACCACTGTTCATGAGCTTGACCGCAAACATCCCCTTGCTGTTATCCAGCCCTCCCAGCAGATAATCCAGGCTGCAAACGAAGCGCCATACCTGAGTATCACCAAAGGATCGGTTGACGGCTTACTGGATATATCGACCTCCGTCTGGGTCGATGATAAAGTAATTTCCCTGGATGCCGCCTGGCGTGATCGGATCGATCAGGCCAATGCGGACATGGCAAAGAAAGGCATGCGAGTGCTGGGTATCGGCTACCGTTTCTGTCATGAGCCAACCGATCCCGCTTGCGCCCAGCCATCGGAGAGCGACCTGACCTTCATCGGCATGATGGGTATGATCGACCCGGCGCGCCCGGAAGTGCGCGATGCAGTCAATGTTGCCAAAGGCGCCGGAGTGCACGTCATTATGATCACCGGCGACCATCCGCTGACTGCCATGCACATTGCCAGGGAGCTGAATATCGCTGACGCGGAAAGCACCGCTCTGACCGGTCAGGACCTGGCAAAAATGGAAGTCGAGGACATCAAAACCAGGGTGGATCACGTCTCCGTTTTTGCCCGGGTTTCGCCTGAACACAAACTTAAAATCGTCCAGGCGCTGCAGGAAAAGAACAACATTGTTGCCATGACAGGTGACGGGGTAAATGACGCTCCGGCGCTCAAAAAAGCCAATATCGGGGTTGCCATGGGTATCACCGGCACCGATGTTTCCAAAGAAGCATCCGATATGGTGCTGCTGGACGATAACTTTGCCACCATCGTGGCTGCCATCGAAGAAGGGCGCCGGATTTACGATAACATCCGTAAATTCATCAAATACGCCCTGACCTCCAATATGGGCGAGGTGCTGGTCATGCTGATCGGCCCATTCATCGGCTTCCCCCTGCCATTGACGCCGCTGCAAATTTTATGGGTCAACCTGGTCACCGACGGTCTGCCCGGTCTGGCTTTGACCGTCGAACCGGTTGAACCCGGGACAATGAAACGCAAACCGCACTCCCCCACTGAAAGTATCTTTGCCCGCGGCCTTGGCATCGATATCCTCCTGATTGGTTTGATGCTGGCTGCAGTTTCGCTGGTGGCGGGGTTTTGGTCGCGGGCTACCGGCCACCCGGACAACTGGCAGACTATGATTTTCACGACCTTGACCATTGCGCAAATGGGCAACGTTATGGCGGTGCGGTCGGACCTCGATTCAACCTTCAAGATCGGGTTTTTCTCCAACCGAATGCTGATCGGCGCCGTCCTCTTAACGGTGGCCTTGCAGATGGCCGTCATTTATGTTCCATTCCTGCAAGACATTTTCAACACCCGGGCACTGCCGCTGATCGATTTGCTGGTCAGTCTCGGATTGAGTGTGCTCCTGTTTTTCGGGGTCGAGGTCATCAAATGGACGCGCCGACGTAAAGGTGTCGAATAAACCGGAGCCATTCCATGTAAACAAATTCCCTCGCTAGAAATTAGCGAGGGAATTTGTTTATTCAGTGAAAAAATCTAGCGTCGGCCAAAATTTTTGGCCTGATAGGTGAAGCGCCAACGTTTGACCAGGGTGGTAAATTCGATCAGCAGCCGCCCACGCCCCATCTCTGCAGTTTCCTGCTCGCCCTCGGGGACGGTCGATAGCGCTTTGCGAATGGACTCAGCCGTTTCTTCGGTCAGGCCGTTGGTTTGAATCTCCTCTTCCCAGGTTTTGCGGGTTGCGTCATCGGTGATAACCTTCTCGACCAGCTTGAGAATCTTTTTTTCTTCAGGTGATAGATGATGTGCCATGCTGTTCCTCCTTAAACTCAGGCTGGCAGCCTATGAGTCTCTCCATTCATTATACCTGATCCCTGGTTGGCCGATCACGTCCAGGATGCCTGGATTGCAGCGGGGTAAGTATTGTTGCAATATTTAAAGAATGGTATCATCCAACCCGGAATTTTTTGTGACCCATACGATCTCTTTGCAGAAAGAAATGTTCCCCATGAAAGAAAAAGTCGATTTATCGTTATTCCCGGTGACTGCTGGCATTAATTCTCTCGGCCACCTGACCGTCGCCGGCCACGACCTGACCGCACTGGCGGAAACTTACGACACGCCGCTGTACCTGTACGACGGCGCTACAATTCGCGGACAATTGGACCGGCTCAAAAGCCTGATTAAAACTTGCTACCCAGGCGAAGCTACGGTTGCATACGCCAGTAAGGCCTATTTTTCCCGGGCATTCGCCGCCAAACTGGCTGCGCTTGGCGCCGGTTCAGACGTGGTCAGCCTGGGGGAAATTCACGTGGCGCAAAAAGCCGGCTTCCGGCCAGAGGTGATTCACCTGCACGGCAATAATAAATCCGAAGCCGAATTACGGGCTGCGCTGGAATGGAATATCCAAGCCATCGTGGTGGACAGCCTGGATGAACTGGCCTTTTTGGAAACGCTGGCTGCCGCGCAGAAGCGCCCCGCACGCATTTGGCTGCGCATCACGCCTGGCCTGAACGTCAACACTCACCCGCACATCGCGACTTCCCATTCCGATAGTAAATTTGGGCTGCACATTCAAAACGGAGAAGCGGCGGAAGCCATCCGCCGGGCGCTGGCCAGCCCGTGGCTCAAACTCGCCGGTTTGCATACGCATCTTGGTTCGCAAATATTTGACGCCGAACCTTACCAGCAGGCGATTAGCGCGCTCTGCGAAGTCGCAGCCGCCAATAACTTTATCCCGGAAGAGATCAGCCCCGGCGGCGGCTGGGGGGTGCGCTACACCGACGCCGATTCATCCGACGATGCCGATCTTTGGGTGCACACGGTCGCTGACGCGCTCCAGGAGGCTTGCAGCCGCTATAAATGGCCATTTCCCCGTCTGGTACTCGAACCAGGGCGCTGGCTGGTTGCCCGGGCCGGTGTGGCGGTGTATACCGTCGGCTCCCAGAAAACCACGCCAAGCGGCACCCACCTTGTCGCCATTGACGGAGGTTTGGCGGATAACCCGCGGGTGGCGCTGTACAACGCCCACTACACTGCGCGAGTCGTTCAGCGGGCTGGCGCAGACCCAACCGAAAAAGTGCGCGTGGTTGGCAAATTCTGCGAAACAGGTGACGTGCTGATCCCGGAGCTCCTCCTGCCGCCAGTCAAGCGCGGCGACCTGCTCGCCACGCCCGTTTCCGGCGCCTACCAGTTATCGATGGCATCCAATTACAATTATGCTGCGCGTCCCACAGCCCTCTGGCTGGAGGAAGGCAGCCTGGAAGTGATGCAAACCCGCGAGCAACCGGATCAACCCGGCTGGTTGGTGTGTAAACCCAATCAGGAGTTTATCAAATAATTAACCACGGAGACACGGAGGACATGGAGAAACCCTTAATTTTATCAATGTGTCCTCTTTGTTCTTATAGGGTGCGCTGAAGCGCACCTCTTTTATATCCTTTGAATTGTTTCTTCCCACTTCTTTATTCGCATTAACCATCAAAATTGGTCGTTGTATGACAACTCTTGTGAAAGATGAGAAAAGCTTTTCTCCGTGTCTCCGTGTCTCCGTGGTAGATTGTAATTAACGTAAAAGCCATGACACTGCTTCCGCGACGCTCGAAAACACCCGGAATTGATTACCGGTGTTGGTTTCCTGCACAAATTCGGCGAAGCGGCCGCTGCCAATGCGCTCCGGCGGCAGCACCACCGCTGTGCGGATGTAGTAATTGCTCAATTTGAGCAGCACCGCCCCTGCCAGGCCAGTTTTTAATTCAAAGAAGTCCGGGTGAAGGCAGTCGCCATCCAGCAAGAGCCGCTCGGTCGAATGCTCGCCACACAGCGCGACCACATCCAGCGCTTCGCGCTCACTGGCTATGCGCAATGATTCGGCCGGACATTCAAGATAGGTAATTTCACCACAGGTCCGCAGGATCGGTTCCATATCAGCCTACTGTGAAAGATAGTAATGCGAATTTCCAACTCAATTATAGAATTGTTTTCCGTCAACCGACCCATCAATAAGCAGGAACGCTTTGATGCTGCGTTCCTGCTTATTTTATTTCAGGTTTTCTCCGCCTCGTCGTGGTGAAATTTTTTCTTCAGGCGACTTTTTCGAAGCGCGACCCGGGCGCGCCGCATACCGGGCAGACTTCGGGTGCATTGCGTTTGTGGGTGTGGCCGCATACCGGGCAGACATAGTAATCGTACTCGTCTTCTTCTTTCTTGCCCTCTTCAAGCAGCGCCAGCGCTTCGCGATACAGGCTTTCATGCGTCTTTTCGACTTCCCAGGCATAGCTGAAGCTTCTCAGCGCACGCCGATCGCCTTCGGCTTCGGCGTCTTTGATGAACGGTGGGTACATTTCCACGACTTCGTAATGTTCGCCATTGATCGCGGCCTGGAGGTTGGTCAGCGTATTGCCAACGCCTTCCATCGCGCGGAAGTGCGCCAAAGCGTGAACGGTTTCGGCATGAGCTGCTGCACGGAAAAGACGGGCAATCTGCGGCTGCCCTTCTGCGTCGGCTTTTTGCGCGAAAGCGGTGTACTTGCGGTTGGCTTGTGACTCGCCGGCAAAGGCGGCTTGTAGATTATCCAAAGTTTTCGTCATGATTCCCTCCCAAGGAAATTTATGGATTTAATTATCGTAACATCATTACGGTAAGCCATAGGATAATGTTTGTCCAATAACGCATATCACCAGTCGAGCCGACAAAACTCATGAGATGAGCGTGTGGAAATTCATCATACCCGTAAAACCCCTCCCCCTGGATAGGGCGAGATCTCTTGACCCGCTCAAACCGCGCGCGGTCAAGAGACCAGCGCGAACGGAGGTCCATACAAATTTGTCACCCTGCCCACACTCACAGAGCACCCTTCGGGTGGGGCACTCTGCGAGTGAATGCCCCGGAGTAGATCAATAATAAATATCAATTTTCTACCGGGGCATGAAGGATCTCCAAATAATGAAGATTCTTCGCCTACGGCTCAGAATGACACATTAGCGTAGGCTGGGTGGGCCACAGGGCACGCTTAGAGTGGAACCCAACAACACACCAATAATGTTGGGTTTCACTCACTAGATGTTCTGTTTGTGGCCAGCCAAATTAACACTCGCTGTAGCCGCAGGCGTAACACTTGCGGCAGCCTTCCTCGTTGATCACCGCAGCTTCGCCGCATTCGGGGCACAGATCGCCGAAGCGCAGCAGCCGCTGGCTGGCCATCACCGCGCCCAGGCCTCCTTCGACGTGATAACTCCGGCCGTTGCCCGGTTTTGCCGGAGCATCCGGCTGTTCAGAGTGGCTGACCATCCGCTCAGCGCGGTTCTGCAAGTACTCGTCCAGGATCTGGCCAACCCCATCGGGCAGCGAGCGCACGCGGTTGGGACCAAATCCCAGCGGGCGTCCGCCGCCAATCCCCAGCATCTGGTTGGTCATTTCACGCAGGCGCTTGTACGGCTCGATGGGTGACGCGATGCGCAGCACATAGGAGAGCAGACGGCCAATCGCCTCAGAGACCGCGGCCGTGTCCGATCCCGCCTTGGCGGTATTGATGAACACCTCGAAAGGCTGGGCGCCGCCGTTTTCATTGACGGTGATAAAGGCCTTCCCCAGTGGGGTCTCGATCGAATAGGTAAACCCGTTCAGGTAGCGCGGGCGCGGTTTCTTGGTCTCGTGCCAGATGGCCATCTGGTCGTCGAGCGCGGCAGCTTCCATGGCAACTTCCGCTGGAACATCGCTGCTCTGCTTCTTCTGCGCCGTGGCCAAAGTTTCCAGCACAACCTTATCGCGTGACCCGGTCACATATACCGTGATACCTTTGCAGCCCAGCTTCCAGGCCAGCATATAGGCGGTGGCGACATCCTCTTCAGTGGCCCCAGGTGGGAAGTTGATAGTCTTGGAGAGCGAGTTATCCACGAAGGCCTGCATGGCAGCCTGCATGCGCACATGTTCTTCAGCGCTGATGTCGCCGGAAACGACAAACACCTTGCGCAGTTCCTCGGGCAGCGCGGCAACCTGCTGGCAGGAGCCTTCCTGCATGGTCTGGTCGATGATTTGCTGGCGAGTTTCCGGGTCAAGGCCGGCTTTGATCAAAGCTTCTTCGAAGAGTGGGCTGGCATAGGCCAATTGCAGATCGTTGCCGTTATCGTTGACGTGCCGAATGTAGGCCAGGGCAAAGGTCGGCTCGCAGCCGTACCCTTCGCAGCCGGCGACCGTGGCAATGGTGCCGGTGGGAGCGATGGTGGTTTGGGCTGCGTTGCGCAGACCGTATTGCCGCATTTCGGCGTCCAACCCGGCCCAATCCACCGCCGGACGGGCATAATCATGCTGGTAAGGGGCCAGCGGCTGGGGTGGCGCCCATTTGAAATCTTTGGGGTCATAAATCGAGCCTTCGATCGCCGCGAACGGCCCGCGTTCGCGCGCCAGTTCGAGCGAAGTGCGCATCGAAACAAAGCGCACAAACTCAACCACCTGCGCCGAGAATTCCTGCCCCTCCTCGGAGCCGTAACGGATGCCGCAGTGGTACATCAAATCGGCCAGTCCCATGATGCCCAGGCCAATGCGGCGCGCACGGTGAGCAGCTTCGGCCAACTGCGGCACGGCCGGGACATAGGCATTGGCTTCCACCACATCATCCAAAAAGCGGGTGGACAGGTCGACCGAGTAGGCCAGTTTTTCCCAGTCCACAGTCCCGTCGGGTCCAAAATGCTGTGCCAAATTAACCGAACCCAGACAGCAGTTTTCATACGGGCCAAGCCACTGCTCGCCGCAGGGATTGGTGGCTTCCAGCGGATACAAATGCGGCACCGGATTCTGGCGGTTGGCGGCATCCAGGAACAACATGCCCGGCTCGCCATTGTGGTGCGCCTGCCGGACGATGCAATCAAACAATTCGCGCGCCCGCACTACTTTTTCGGTAATGATCGACACCCCGGCCGCTTCCATGGCATCAATGGTGCCTTTTACCTCGCGGTATTTCGGGTCATGCACATCTGGAAAACGCAGCGGCCACTCCTCGTCATTTTCCACCGCACGCATGAAGGCATCGGTGATACCGACCGAAATGTTGAAATTGGTGATCTGGTTTTCGTTGGTCTTGCAGGTGATAAATTCTTCCACATCCGGATGGTCGACCCGCAGCACCGCCATGTTGGCGCCGCGCCGGGTGCCACCCTGGGCGATCTCGCCAAAAGCATTGTCATACACTCGCAGGAAGCCTACCGGCCCGGTTGCCTGCCCGGCGGACGTCCGCACCATACTGCCTTTGGGACGCAGCCGCGAGAAGGAAAACCCGTTGCCGCCGCCGGTTTGTTGAATCAAAGCGGCGTCGCGCAAGGTTTGGAAAATCCCAGCCGAGTCGCGACCCATGTCATCGCTGATGGGCAGCACAAAGCAGGCTGCCAGTTGCCCCAGCGGGGTGCCGGCGCCAGTGAAAGTGGGAGAGTTAGGGAAGAAAGCCTTGGAGGTTAGCAGATGATAAAAAGCTTTGGCGCGCTCAGAAAAATCGCCGCCCCACTTTTCCTCTCCCCGGGCAATGTGATACGCGACACGCCAGAACATGTCCTCGACGCTTTCGGCGGGGTTGCCGTCGTTGCCGCGCCGTACATAACGCCGAACCAGTACCTGGCGCGCATTATCGGTCAAGGCAACATCCGGCAGGTCCGCAGGCCGCGCCGGGGTTGGCAGTAAACCGTTTCTATGTTTTTGCTTATGAGCTACCATCGGTATCTCCTTCTCAACCTTCCAATAAACGGTCGATCTCTTTGCGAATGGCATGAAGATCGGCCAGATGTAAATAAACAATTGCGTAACGGATGTAAGCCAGTTGATCTAAATCTTTCAGCCCGGCAATCACCATGTCGCCGATGACGCGCGAGGCAACCTCCGAACGCCCCATTTGCTGCAGCGATGATTCGATCTCGCCGACCAGCCGTTCAATTTCTGCGGCTGAAACCGGGCGCTTCGCGCAGGAAATGCGGATGCCGCGCATCAGCTTCTCGCGGTCGAACTCTTCCCGGGTGCCGTCGCGTTTGACCACCAGCGGAGTCGCCAGAATGGGACGCTCATAGGTGGAGAAGCGGTGATGGCAGCTTTCGCATTCACGGCGACGACGAATTCCCCCCCGACTGTCACGGGTGGTATCCAGCACACGAGATTCTTCAAACTGACAATAAGGACAACGCATCAAGGCCTCCCTGAGATGTGCGATAGTGGGACCGACGACCGAAAACATTCGACCACGGTTCCCGGTTACCAGTTATGGGACGAGTGGGAGTTTATTTCGGTGAAAGCTGATCAATCCGCTTTCGGGAACGCACACCCCCACAGGTGGGGGTGTGTAAAGTAGAACACCGTATATGTATGGTAAGATTTTAGCATATTCCAAACCGCGGTGCAATAGGTTAAGTGAAACATTAACCTTAAAATACTTTTTATAGAAAATATTTTCTGATTTTTTAAGTCCGCTTTCGGTCAATCTTTCGAACCCACAAATACGGGTGTGTTCACCCCCACCGGTGGAATTTTTAGGCCTTTTGTTCGATATCCGCCCAGCAATACCCACCTGAATTCGACCAGAAATTTTGGTCGAAAGGGATGATTAACGAACCTTAACGAAACCAGAAGCTAATCTCCGGTTGGTGCAGCGCCAATCCCGCGATTCGCCCGGTACAAACCTGCTTTCCTTAGCAATTCGCTGACCAGATTCCGTTCGTTGCCCGGCACAATCACCCGCACCGCGCCCGGCAAAACTTGGACCTCGACCGGCGTTGTCCCGATGACGTCTCCATCGGCCTGAACTGTCAACGGCGACGCACTTTGTACCACGATCCGGCTCCTGGCGCTCAAGGTTCTGAAGCGCGGGTTGGCGCTTTTGATTCCCAGCACAAAATTCACCACGACCATGATCCAGTCCCACAGCGTCAATGCCCGGGAAATGATTACGTCCACCGCCCCATCATCCGGCAGGATTACCAGTTGGCGCGGCATGCGTCGGAAGCCCACTAGGCTGGTATTTCCAACCATGACCTCTGACGCGCGCACCCGGTAAATCAGATCATCAACCTGGACCTGCAGGCGGTGTAAACGCGCGCCTGTCAAATTGATCACCACGTTGATTAAATAAGCCAGGAAACCAAAACGCTTCTTTTGCTCTCGTTCGACCGTTCCCATGGTTGTCGCGCTAAAGCCAATACTCACATTGAGTGCATAGCAGCGCTCGCCGACCTTCATTAAGTCCATGGAACAAATGCGATGCTCATTGACCAGCAGATCGAGCGCCCGATCAGTGTTCATCGGTATCCCCAGATCACGCGCCATGATGTTGCCGGTTCCTGCCGGCAGGATGCCTAAAGGAATTTCGGTGGCGCAAAGAGCGGTTGCTGCCTCCGAAATTGTGCCATCACCCCCCGAGACTACCACCAGGTCCGCTCCTTTTTGGATAGCCTGGCGGACTGCATCAACCGTTTTTTCGTTCCCGGATGTACGATGGACCTGACAAGTCCAGTTATGCGATTGAAAGAATTTTAAATAATGGTTTAATCGGGTGGACTCATCGACCGCCCCGGAAATCGGGTTGATCACCAGAAAAACCTGCAACCCCCTTTCATCGGATGTTGTTGGCAATGGCGGTCGATTCACGGTTTGCTAAAGGCATCAGGGAAGCGCTTCAAGGCACCCACTTCCCGATATCAGCCCAGGAATAGGAGAGGTGGGACGCCAGTTGTGGACCAAGCCGCTTGCGGATCTTCTTATTGATTTGTTCCATCAGCTCGAAGCCACCCATCTCGTTCAAGCGTGCGCCGATTTCACGGGCGCGAATATGGCGGCATTGCGCATTAAATAATCCGCCTGAACGCTCCGAGAGGAAACCTTCCTGCTCGCCTATGCGCACCAGGTCCTCGACCATCCGGTTCACTTCCGGTTTCAACCCGGCTGGAACCAGGCTTTTCCCGAATAATAAGTCCAGAAATCCCATCTGCGGCCCTCCTGCGGAAAGCGTATATCAATGCCTTTTGGATTGTAACATAGGCAGTCGGAAGTGATACAATGCCAGCACTCTCCAACTCTGGGGGTCGAATGCAGTGGATTTTTCTATCACCTCATCTGGATGACGCTGCGCTTTCCTGCGGCGGCTTGATTGCCGAACGTACTCGAAAGGGCGATCCAGTCGAAATTTGGACCATTTGCGCCGGTGATCCTCCGCCTGGTCCGCTTCCAGCTTTTGCGCAGTCGTTACACAAACGCTGGGGAACGCGCCGTGCTGCCGCAGCTACCCGCCGGTTGGAAGACCAGCAATCGTGCCAGCGGTTGGGGGCAGTAGCCCGCCATTTCGCTATTCCGGATTGCATCTACCGGCGCATTCCGCTGACCGGGAACCCGCTCATCTCCACCAATGAAGATTTATTCCAGCCGTTTCCAGATTCTCAGCGCTCGCTGGTTGACAGCCTGCGCGACCAGTTGGCAAATGCCCTCCCCCTCAAAGCCCAAATCGTCTGCCCGCTTGCGCTCGGCAACCATATCGATCATCAACTGGTGCGCCGGGTTGCCGAGCAACTTGATCGTCCGTTGCTGTATTATGCCGATTACCCGTACACGGTTCAAGCCAGCAACGACCTGGCTCAGTCGATTCATCCCGACTGGCAAACATTCACCCAGGCCATTTCACCAAGCGGGCTGCGCGCCTGGCAGGCAGCCGTGGCAGCCCACAGCAGCCAGATCAGCACCTTTTGGGATTCCGTGTCTGAAATGGAAGTCGCCATCCAGTCCTATTACGAGGCGGGCGGTGGTTGCAAGTTATGGCGCGACCGGAACGCTAAAACCATAACAAATCTGTAAATTGTTGGCATTTCTAACAAATGTTGCTACAATAAACCTATGCGAAAAGCACAGGCGTATCACCTCCCCCAACTCGCAAATTTGAGCGTCGAAAATTTATGCTATACTGAATCCATGCAGGACTCGCGCAGTTATTGGAGCCGATGGGCTCAGAAATTGCAAATTTTGGGGGTGAGCGACCTGGCAGCCGCGCTTTTGGATGGCGCTGGGTCCTTCCGGCTCTTGGCAGCTCAACTGGTACACGCGAGCACCCCATTTATCGGGCCTTCCGCTGCCGCTGATCAGTGGCAAGCCCTGGCAAGCCTGCTCGAAGACAAAGACTCTGCGCAGCAATTTGTCTCCTTTCTTCGGGAGGAGGATCAACCTTGATTACGATACTTGGAGTGCTCGGCCTGGGGGTGATATTCCTGGCAGCCGGGTCAATCATCGTCCTCCGCATGATCGGTAAGGACCGCGGCCAACCGGCCTTCCGGAAAATCGCGGCATTCGATGGTTTAAAGAAATCCATTGGCCTGGCAGTTGAAAACGGCACTCGCACGCATGTCACACTGGGAAAGGCCAGCCTGACCCAATCCTACAACCCATCGGCGCTGGCAGGGCTGGCGGCGCTGGAGCGCATTGCCCGGATCAGCAGCACCAGCGACCGGCCGCCTATTGCCAGCAGCGGCGATGGTGGACTTACGCTGCTCAGCCAGGATACACTGCATTCTGCATACCGCAGCGTACATGCCCCTGAATTGTATGATCCCGGGCGGGGTCGATTAACCGGCATAACCCCCATGTCGTATATCGCCGGAATGCTGCCCATTGCAACAGGTGAAGATGTTTCTTCGCATGTAATGATCGGTAATTTTGGGCCGGAAATTGCGCTGGTGACCGAAGCTGCTGAAAACGCAGGAGCTTTCAGCCTGGCAGCCAGCGACTCCCTGCCCGCCCAGGCAACTTTGTTTGCCTCAGCCCAGGAACCGATCATTGGCGAAGAATTATTTGCCGCCCCGGCCTACCTGGAAGCTGACCGCGGTCATGCTGCCAGCCTGCAGACCCAGGATATTTTGCGCTGGGGTGTTATTGCAATCCTCGTTGGCGGCGCAATATTAAAAATGATGGGGATCTTATGAGGGCTCCACTTTCAACGACCATCGCCATCGGCGCAGGGATCCTCACCCTGCTCGGCTTTTTCATTTCGGTTGAAGCGCTAACTTCTGTGCGCAGCCTTTTGATCGAGTGGGCGGTTCTGCTGGCCGGGGTTGCCGGGCTGGTCGCGATTGCCCACCTGCTCAGCGTCCATTGGCGCAAAATGACGGCCAGCCGCAACAGAAATGTCACCTCAGCCTTCTTGCTGATCGCATTTGGGATTACCTTTGCGGCCGGGATGGTGCTGAAACCCGGCCACCCAACCATCCAGAAGGTCGTCACCCATATTCAGGTGCCTATCGAGGCCAGTCTGATGGGCGTTTTAGCCATTTCATTGACGGTGGCCGCAATTCGCTTATTTCAACGACGCGGCGGGTGGATGTCGGTTCTCTTTGCAGTCAGTGCATTTGTTTTCCTGATCCTTGGCAGCGGTTTTCTCTCATCGGCTGCCAACATTCCAGTGCTCAAAGACATACTGGCGGCTGTTAACACCTTGCCGGTAGCCGGGGCGCGCGGCATCCTGATTGGCGTCGCCCTCGGCAGCCTGACGACCGGACTACGCGTTTTATTGGGAACAGACCGCCCTTATAGTGGATAAAGCATGAGCGAAATTATCTGTCCGTATTGTGGATCTTCCAATGATATCGATGCGCTCACCTGCCTGAGCTGTAAAAAGCCGTTGTATGACGATGTCGAGGTTCCCGACAATGCTCCTCAACAGGATGGGATGGATTGGTTGAACACCTTCCGTGGGTTTGATACGGAAACCAATGCTTCCACCTCTATTGCGGAACCTGGCAGCGAATCAGCCGATGCTGAACCGGAGATCCCCGAATGGCTGGCGCGAATTAGAGCCCTCAAGGGAGATGAAGCTCCCCCGCTTGAGGAAGAAGAACCGCTTCCCCCGGAAGAAATACCATCCTTATTAGAACAGGATGCGGATTTACCCGATTGGATTAAAGAAATAAAAGCCTCTGACGCACCGCAGTCCGGCGAGGAAAACAACGAAGATTTCCCGGATTGGCTCAAGGACCTGTCCGATGAAGAAAATCCGACTCCCGAGCCAGAAGTTTCGGTCGGGTCAGGTATGGTTCTCCCCGACATCCCGGACGATCTGTCGCTGGATGAGGCGGCTGAATTAAATTTTAACTCGCAATCGGAGGGGGCTGGCCCGAGCGAACCGGTGAGTCTTCCCATGGACACCGGCGAACTGCCGGATGAATTTTTCCGTGACATTATCGTCGGCCAAACCCAACCTGCGGAAGAAGTTGACCAGTCTGACCTTGATTGGCTCGATGAACGGGCCGATTCAAACTTTCCGCAGGGCGAACCGACCGCTCAACCGCTCGATGAGTTGGATGGGCAAAGCCTGCCCACGCTGGAACAACCCGAGCCAGCGCCTTCCGCCGCCGAAACCGAACCCGTCGAATCTCCTGAACTACCGGAATGGATGTTTGAATCAGGTGAACCGGCTGGCAACGAGACCGCTGAACCCACAGAAATTGATTTTGCGCCAGTAGAGGACAACCTCGCCGGAACCGGCAGCGAAGATCTGATCACCGCGCCACAAGAAGCAGAACTGCCAGATTGGCTGCTGGAAGATGAAGCCGCTCCTCCTGCCCAGGGACCTGAATACCTGCCAGAAGCACCGTCCGACCTCGAGGCCGGTAAAATGCCAGGCTGGCTGCACGCTGTGCGCCCGATCGAAGCGGCTGCCCCCAACCTGGTAGCTTCAGCGGAAGAAAGCCGGATCGAGGCCAGCGGTCCGCTGGCCGGATACCAGGGTGTTTTGCCGGGTCAAGGTGTCGTCACCCATTACAGCAAACCGCCGGTTTACTCTGCGCGGATGCAGGTGACGGACAAACAACGCATCTATGCCACCCTGTTCGAATCACTCATTGCGGATGAAACGCGGGTTGGCGCGCCTGCAGCGGCCAAAACCAAATCCTCTCAACTGGTCATGCGGCTGGTGGTCGGTCTTGTGATGGTGGTTGCGCTCCTGGCGATATTAATCCTGCAACCCGGTTTTGCAGCTTTTCCGACCCTGGTTCCCCCTGAATCGGTTGCCTTTTATGATTCAGTCCAAACGCTCACTTCTGCCGCCACCCCGCCCCGAGTATTGGTCGCGTTGGATTACGATCCCTCGCTTTCAGGCGAATTACGAACCATTTCCACCTCAGTTGTGGAAGATTGGATGGCAGGCAATAGCGGGCTGGCCTTTATCTCGCTTAGTCCAACTGGCCCGGCGCTGGTTTCAGAGCTGGTGAACGCAGCCGCCGCTCAAAACCCCGCCTACCTGACCGCAGAACGAGTGATCAATTTGGGTTATCTTCCTGGTGGAGCATCTGCGCTGGCCGCGCTGGCGATTAACCCGACCCGCGCTGCCCCGACCACCATGGACGGATTGCCTGCCTGGGAAAGTCTGCTGCTGCAAGGCATGACCGCGGTCGCGGATTTTGATGCCATTTTGTTGCTGACCGATAATGCTGAAAATTCACGCGCCTGGGTGGAGCAAGTCAAACCCGCCGCTGGCGATACCCCGTTGTTGGTGATTTCCAGCGCCCAGGTAGCGCCCGCGTTGCAACCGTACGTCCAATCCGGCCAAATTTCTGGAATGGTATCAGGGTTTACTGGCGGCGCCGCTTATGAGCAGTTGACCCAATCTGCCAATGGTCCGGTGCGCCGATACTGGGATGCCTACCAGGGCGGGATGCTTTTGATCGCAGCACTGATGTTGATCGGTGCTGCCGCGTTTGGAATTAAAAAATTCGTTCGGCGACCTAAATAGGCTTGATTGTATGGCACCTGACCTTTTGTGGACTCTCATTGCATTCTTCCTGACCATCCTGGTGTTGAGCTATGTGTTGGGTGATAATGCCCTGTTCCGCGTGGTGATGATGATTTTTGTTGGCATTTCTGCTGGTTATGGCGCAGTGCTGCTTTTCTATCAAGTGATTATGCCGCGTCTGATCACACCACTGATGACCGCTCCTGTAGCCGATCAGCCTGGACTTATCATTCCAGCAGTCCTCAGCATCCTGCTGCTCTTCAAATTGTCTCCCAGACTTTCCATTCTTGGTAACCCTCCCATGGCTCTGCTGACTGGCGTTGGAGCTGCAATCGCGATCGGCGGCGCTGTCAGCGGAACGTTGTTCGGGCAAATCAGCGGCACGATCTCGCCTTTTGATCTATCGGGGCTGCCATCCGCCGGAAGCGCCATCAGCCAGTTGTTTGGCGGAATTGTCCTGTTAACCGGCACGGTTTGTTCTCTGGCTTATTTTCACTTTGGGGCGCGAAAAAAAGGTGGGGTAAATACAGGCGCGCAGCCGATCCTCATCCAGATTCTGTCCCGGATTGGCCAGGTGTTTATCGCCATCACGCTGGGCGCTTTATTCGCCGGCGTGCTCGCGGCTTCTCTGGCCGCATTGATCGAGCGCCTGGACTTCCTCATTAATGTGCTTAAGCCCTTAATATCCTGAAGGCGGTTATGTCCACTCCCAATGCTGAAGCCGAATCATTGCTTTCCATAGAAATTGGCACCATTCACACCCGTGCCCTGCTTTTTGATTTGGTGGATGGCCAATACCGCTTTTTAGGCGCTAGCCGGGTACCCAGTACCTTTGGCGCACCCTATTACGATATCAGCGAAGGCATTTATCAGGCTCTCAAGCAGTTGCAGGATGGAACAGCCCGCGTCTTTTTAGAGGATTCACGTCTGGTGATCCCCGGCCGCGCTGACGGCGCCGGCATCGATAGCCTGGTTCTCATCTATACCGCTGGACCTGGGCTGCGTATCGCTGTGCTGGGTCTGCTGGAAGATGTATCGCTTGAAAGCGCCAGCCGGCTTGCGGCATCCACCCAGAGCGTCCTGGTTGAGGCGATTGGCCTGAATGATCACCGCAAACACGAGGAGCAGATCGATGCGCTGCTCAAAGCAAAACCGGACTTAATTTTGATCGCCGGTGGAACCGAAAAAGGTTCCACCCGTTCCGTGGGCAAAATTGTTGATCTGGTGTCAATGGTACTTCAGCTTACCCCAGAAGACCGCCTCCCCGAAATTATGTATGCCGGGAATCAGGCCATGCAGAATCATGTCACCGAGGCCTTGAGCCGATTTGGTGCGGTGCAGGTAGTGCCCAACGTCCGCCCAACGATTGAAAATGAAGTTCTTGCGCCAGCCCAGGAAATGCTGGCAAGAACCGTCACGCGCATTCGCAACCAACATTTGGGCGGCCTTCAGGCTTACGCCTCTATTACTTCAGCCGCGCCGGCGCCCTCCTCACATACATTTGGCCGGATGATCCGTTACTTTAGCCAGATCAATAACTCACAAAAATCCGTGCTTGGAGTTGACCTGGGCGCATCGTACACTACGCTGGCCACTGCCCAGCAAGGGAAACTCGAACTGAGTGTGTACAATTTAGGCATGGGCGCAGGATTGCAGCCCGCCCTGGAGAAATCCGAGCTAGCCGAAATTACCCGCTGGCTCCCCATGCAAATTCCCGACGACGAAGTGCGGGATTACCTCTGGCAAAAAACCCTGTTCCCTGCCAGCATCCCCGCAACAGTTGAGACCCTGGCAATCGAGCAGGCAGCTGCCCGCCAGATTCTTGCCCTGGCTTTACGCACCCATCGGAAGCGTTACAAGAACCCGTTGCAGTCCTTTGAACCCGTTCTTGTATCGGGAGCAACGTTGGCGCATACTTCACCTGCGCAAACACTGTTGATGCTGCTGGACGGATTACAGCCGGTAGGCACAACCACCTTCGTGTTGGACCCATATGGGTTGATGCCCGCTCTGGGAGCTGCTGCCGAGGTCAATGCCATGCTGCCAGTCCAGGTGGTCGAATCAAACGCCTTTGTTAATCTTGGCACGGTTCTTTCACCTCTATCCAATGATCGCTATGGAACCAGTATTATGAACGCGCGCATCGAGTACGAATCCGGTGAAGAATCCCGTCATGAAATCCGCCAGGGTAACCTTTACCAGTTGCCCATCCAGCCAGGTCAAACGGCCCGGATTCATCTTGAGCCGTTGCGCCCGGTTGAAATCGACCCCATGCATAATAGCGACACGCGCAGCTTCAAGGTGATTGGCGGAATTTGCGGCACGGTGATCGATGCGCGTGGGAGATCGATAACCTTGCCTGCGGATGATTCACGCCGCCGGGATATGCTTAAAAAATGGGCCATGGCCCTTGGCAGCTAATCCAAACCTGAAAGAATCTTCCGAGAATACCTCATGATCACCCCAGTTACCCACCTGCTTCCCCTCACCCACCTGCGCCGAGACCGAATGCTGCCGATAAGAGGTCGCGTCCTGTTCAATGTTGGGGACGAGGTGAAAGCGACCGACATCGTTGCCGAAGCGGACCAACACGGCGATCATTTAATTCTGGATGTTCGCCGCGCCCTCAGCCTGCGCAACCCAGAGGAAGCCAACAAGCGGATGCGCTACAAGGTTGGCGAAAAGGTAGAAAAAGGCGACATTCTGGCTCAGACCGGCGGGATTATCCCGCGCGTTTTGCGCGCCCAGGCAAATGGCAAAGTTATTGGTATCCACCGCGGCCAGATTATTCTTGAGGCGGCTGGTAGTAAATTACAAATTCGGGCGGGGATTTCCGGAAGAGTCACTGAAGTGCTGCCGGATCGTGGCCTGGTGATCGAAGGGGATGGCGCGTTGCTGCAGGGGGTGTGGGGTAACGGGAAGATCGCTTCTGGCATGTTGTTGATTAAGGATCGGTCTGCTGATGATGAGTTAACCCGGGCGAGCCTCAACGCGGACATGCGCGGCGCGGTGGTACTCGCCGGTCACGTGACCACTAAAGAGCCGCTGATTGCTGCACAAGAATTACCCATCAACGGATTGATTCTGGCCAGCATGACCGCTGACTTGATGCAAACCGCTGTCAAAGTGAATTATCCAATCATCCTGATGGAAGGGTTCGGGCGGATGCCCCTCAATCAAGCCGCTTTCAACCTGCTTTCCACCAATGAAAAACGCGATATCACCCTCAATGGCGTCTGGGATGCCGACCATCATGAAAAACCGGAGCTATTTATTCCGCTTCCGGCTCAAGGCACTCCAGCCCAGGATTATTCGGAACTGACCCGTGGTAAAACCGTCCGAGTGACCGTCCCGCCGTACGCCGGGCAATCAGCACTGTTGGTGACGATCCGGCATGGGTTAACCCTGCTGGCAAACAGCCAACGGGTAAACGCCGCAGACATTCAACTCAGTACAACCCAGATCGTAACCGTGCCCCTCGCAAATCTGGATGTGTTAGAATAAAGTAAGGAGAGAGTCCCATGAGCCTTGACAACACCCCACCCAATGAAAATGAACCCGATGAGAATCAATCGGAAGGTCTTTCCTTCGATGAATTTCGCGATCAGTACGATGACGAGGTCCCGACCGAAGAAGAACCACCCCAACCTGGCGGTCGTACCTTCGTCACTGTAGTTGGCATCATTGGCGCCATTGTCGTACTGGCGGCTCTGGCTTTGGTTGGCTACTTCCTGTTCACGCGCGGAACACTGGCTACGCGCTTCCAGCAGCAAGCCGCTCAAGTCAACGCAGAGAATACGGCCATCGCAGCCACGGCCACCGACGCATCCATGGTGCAGATGACGCAAAAGGCCATTCTGCCTCCCACCTGGACGCCCTTGCCGCAGAATACTACCGTCCAGGCTTCTCCGACCCCCAAACCGACGAACACCGCGGATGCAGCTGCTGAAAATTCGACAGCGACTGCCCAGGCCAATCTGACACTGTCGGCGCAAGGCGGCAGTGCCGGTACGCCAGTCGCCCAGGCTGCCTCACCTACCGCCCGCGCAACCGCTCGCGCAAGTGCAACCAGCCGCGTTAGCGCTACGCCGTTGAAAACCGCCACTGCTTTACCGCAGACCGGTTTCGCCGATGAAGTCGGCTTGCCTGGCCTGCTCGGTTTGGCGCTCAGCCTGGTGATCGTGGTATTCGCTGCCCGGCGCATTCGGCTTTCAGCCAGCCATTAAACGGATACGCTGCCCGTCAGAAAAGCCAGGAAGACGGATAAAGTTTCGTCTGTTAAATATGACACCCCATGCCTATTCCAAACGAAGGCATGGGGTGTTTTTTTGGTTTTACCTAGTCTCTAAAACCCCACTGCAGCCATAACGGGATTACAACTACATCACATCCAGAGCAACTTTTTGGCCGAAGCCAAGCAGCGCCTTGACCATGTCGTCGGTACGGCCTTCCGCATACACGCGCAATACTGGCTCGGTGCCTGAGGGGCGGATCAGCAACCATGAGTCATCGCTCATAATGTATTTCACGCCGTCCACCACGCTTACCTCCTGGACCTTCTCGCCGCCAATTTCGGCGGGCACGCAGTCGCGCAAGTAAGCTGTCATTTTGTCTTTTGAGACGGGATGACCCAACCGGATGTCTTTGCGCTCGTAAAATGCTGGTCCAACCTCTTTCAGCAAGTTCTCAACCAGTTCGGACAGCGGAACGCCGTAGCTTGCCACCATTTCGACCAGCAGCAGCCCCATGATCACACCGTCGCCCTCAGGGATATGACCTTTGAAGGAGATGCCGCCAGATTCCTCGCCGCCGATCAAAACATCCTCTTTCAACATCCGGTCGGCGATATGATTGAACCCAACCGGAGTTTCATAGAGCGGCAAGCCGTATTTCTTCGCCAGCCGGTCGATCATGCGGGTGGTCGAAACAGTCCGAACCACCGCACCGCTCAACCCGTGTTTTTCGACCAGGTAACGCAGCGACAGCGCCATAATTTTGTGCGGATCGACAAAATTGCCGCGTTCATCCATCGCGCCGATGCGGTCCGCGTCGCCGTCGGTCGCCAGGCCAAAACTACCGTAACCCATCGAAATGGCGCCGGCTAATGCCCCCAGGTAACGGCTAATCGGTTCGGGGTGAACACCGCCAAAACCCGGATTCATTTCGCCGCGCACTTCATACACCTCGCAGCCGGTTCCCTGCAGCACCGAGCGCAGCACTCCTCGCCCGGAACCGTACATCGAATCGACCACGATGCGTTGGGGGTTTTCAGCGATGACATCGAATTTGATCAATTTCCGCAAATGTTCAGAATAGGCGGGGATGGGATTAAAGCGCGTGAGCAGGTTTGTGTCCCGCGCCTGTTCATATTCCATGACATTCGGGCCGCGTCCTTGTGTCTCGTTATCGTTGAGGTAAATTTCCACCTTGCGGCATTGCTCGGGCGAAGCAGAGCCGCCGAATGCAGCTTTGAGCTTGACGCCGTTATAGCGCGGCGCATTGTGAGACGCGGTGATCATGATGCCGCCAATTGCGTTCAGATTGCGCACTGCATAGGATATGGCTGGCGTGGGTGCGTCAGCCTGCGCAAGATGTACTTTGAAACCGTTTGCCGCCAGCACCCGCGCCGTCTCGACAGCATAGCGGTCCGAGAGGAAACGGGTATCAAAACCCACCACCATGGTATGCGGGTCAGGATTCAGTCCGGATGCCTCGCCGTTGATCCACGAATCGGATCGGACTGCATCGGCAATTGCCTGGGTGACCTGGCGTAAATTATTGAAGGTAAAGGTATCCGAGATAACGGCGCGCCAGCCGTCGGTGCCAAAATGGATCATGCGATTTTACTCCAGACCTTGGAATTGTCTAAGATGATGGGCTATTTTACCACCCCGGAGCGGGTGTGGCGGTAGCCAACAAGCTTTGAACGACCCAACCTTCAAGACCGATTTCAGTACGAACCTTGACCCAGATGGTTCCGCTCGTACCGCGAACCGGGTCCGAGATCACCTCCAACATATTGCCATTCAAAATGGAAGAGAGAATTTTTCCATCGGGTTCATCGCGCAGCAGTGCACCGCCACCGGTTGGCGCCTCAACCCGCGCCCAAACCGGCGTTGGTTGGGGGGTGATTGTCTGGGTCGCTGTGTCGGTGGGCTCAAATGTAATCGTGGGGGTAAGTGTAGCGGTTGGAGATTGATCGACTACCGGTTGCGGCGTGGTTGTTTGCGTCATTGTAATCGTGACGGTCGGGCTGGGGTTTGCAGACAGGATATTGGGTGGAGAAGTTGGTTCTACATTGCGGACTGGTCCCTTGTTGAGGGGCGAGGTAATAAATGCAACCGCCAACACACCCAGCGCTAAACCAGTTAGCAGAAAACCGGCCAGTTTTTTAGGTGGATTCCCCAGGATGATCAGTGATAGGATCCCGACCAGGACAGCCCAGGCCAAATGCACACCCGCAACATTGATTCCCGCAATCCAGGCGCTGTCGTTGAATGCAACCAGGTTGAAGCCCGCTGCGGTTAACGGTGGAAATAACCCGTATGCTATGGCAACGTTGGCAACCAGCGGCCGTTTGCGTGGAGAACGTACCAGCATGTAAACCGAAAGGCCAACCCCAACCGCCAGAACGAGGAAATTCGGCCACTCGTAACTTGTCCAAGAGGTAAAAACGGGCACCGGGCCGAGCGGAAGCATGGGCAAGAGGGCGCCGGCTAAAGCGCCAAAGCCAAACACAAACATCGCTGCAGCCAGCGTGCTGAGGCCGGCCTTTAGTAAATACCTGCCAGATCCGTTGATGGCTGCCAGCGCTATTCCCAATACCGGCCCGAGGAACGGCGCAAAAAGAACCCCCAGCACCAGCAGAGCATCTGAGAACAGCAGCAGCGCAATCGCCAGCGTCACGCCGGAAAGGAGACAGGCGATGAAATAGTCATAAGATGGTGTTAGCTGCCGCGCCACTGCTTCCAACCAGGCTGTCTGTTCATCATCGCTGCGGGGTAATAAAGCCCGGTGAAGGCGCCGGCGGCGGGCAGCAGCCAGGTTGGAATCGTTTTCAGAGGGAAGGGGTTCACTGGTGGGAAGACTCATTTTCGCAATGTCGCAATCATTCGGAGGGGTTTTTCGAGCAATTCGAAGGCTGCCAGGATATCCGGCACGACGATATCAGCAGCGAACAGTGTTTCCTGAGCAGCGCCTTCGCGGGAAAGCACGCAAATTCCCACTGCAGCAGCGCGCAGCATTTCACTGTCATTTGCCCCCTGTCCAATGGCCACAACATGCGCAGCACCCAACCTCTGAATGAATGCTGCTTTTTGGGCGCTTTCATTGCCTGGTTGGATAATATGTGCATTCAATTCAAGTTGGTGGTCAATTTGCGTCTGCCCGCCATAAGTATTGGCGGTCAGCAGATGAATTTCGAGCCGGTCGCGCAGGGTTTTGAACGCGCGGACAACCCCGTCCTGCAATTTCCCGTCCAGGGCTAGCGTGCCATTTACATCACTGACCAGGTAATTGAGTTTTAAGGTTCCCCGCCCGGGCACATTCAATTCAATCATAGGTCAATTATAATACAGCAAAATTACCGCACTTACGGGTACAATAACCAACATGACTTCGAAAAACGCATTACGCCCCTTCTTGCAGATTGCTTTGTTCCTGCTCTTGGTGATTCTGGCGGCTTGTTCCGCCGATCCGGGCGTCACGCAGGCCCCACCAGTCGATCCATCCCCCTCGCCAGGCCCCACCCTTGCTGACCCTCCCACGCCAACACCCGCCCCAGCTTCAGTCTGGCTGATCGCCGGCCCGGATGTGGCTGTCAGGCTGCGCGAGGATTACTCGAATGTGCTGGCGAATCAAGCTGCTCAGGATAATCTGGCATTTGAGGTAAAGGATAGCTTCAGGCAGAGTGATCTGCCTGCCGATTTAAAGGTTGCGCTTTTTCTATCACCCCTGGACGACATTTCTACCCTGACTGCCAACCTGCCAAACACCCAATTCGCGGCGGTGACCGCCTCTGACCTGCAGCCAGCAGCAAATTTTAGCGTGATCCGGACGGCTGACAACCAGGTCGCGTTTCTGGCGGGCTACCTGGCAACGCTGAATGCGCCGGATTTCCGTTCGGGCGCCCTGTTTGTGGATGGTGCAGCCAACAGCGCTCAATTGCAGGACAGCTTTTTAAATGGCGGGCGGTATTTTTGCGGGCGCTGCGCCCCGGTTTTCGCACCGATTGTGCTTTTTCCGCAGGTGGGAGTAGTGCCCGCCAATGCCGATGCGGCGGGTTGGCAGGCAGCCTTCGACGCGCTCAACCAGAATAACATTGAAATGCTCTACCTACCGACCGAAGGTCTGCTGCCGGATTTCCTGGCTTACCTGGCCGGAAAGAATGTCAAGATTATCAGCAATGCCCCCCCACCGGCTGGCAGTGAGGGCTTGTGGGTGGCAACCGTCCAATCGGATACTCTGGCAGCCATACAGGCCCTTTGGCCGGATTTGATCGCAGGGACGGGCGGCAAGACCATTCAGGCCGGCCTGGCGTTGACCAACGTCAACAGCGCGAACCTGTCTTTGGGTCGGCAGCAACTGGCCGAAAAAATTATCCCTGATTTAACCAGCAGCATTATTTCGCCGTTGAGCGTTCCGTAAGGAAAAAAGTGCCAGGTGATACTGACTCCCGAGGACATGTTCTAACCCAGCTAATTCAAGCATCTGAGTGCGATGCACGTCCGAAATGCATGGGGCTTACCTTGTAACATTTTAGGTCAGGTGTGTCGCTCCTTAACCATATAAACCTGAAAACAATATTCATCCAGGAGCAACGCACCCAATAGCAAACAGGTTTTCTCCGTGTCTCCGTGGTGAAATTTCTTTTTCTACCCGCGGAATTCTTCCATCGAGGTCTGGCCAGGTGGAGTAATGTTGCGCCGCTGCAGCACTTGACCAACGGTCAGCCACAGGATCTTGATATCCAGGCCAAAGGACCAGTGGTCAACATACCACACATCCAGCGCGAATTTTTCTTCCCAGGTGAGCGCGTTACGCCCGTTGACCTGCGCCCAACCCGTGATACCCGGCAGTACATCATGCCGGCGGCGCTGCTCTGCCGAATAACGCGGCAGATATTCCACCAGCAACGGCCGAGGACCAACCAGGCTCATCTCTCCGCGCAGCACATTGATCAACTCTGGCAGCTCATCCAGGCTGGTAGCCCGCAAAAAGTGCCCCAGGCGGGTGATACGCTGCGTATCAGGCAGCGGATTACCGTTACTGTCCAGTTCATTCGACATCGAGCGAAATTTGTACAGGGTAAATATTTTGCCATTATGGCCTGGCCGCGGCTGGCTAAATAAAATAGGCCGTCCGTGATTTATCCAGACCAGCACCGCCAGAACTGCCAGGAGCGGAGAGGTCAGAATCAGCCCCAAGCTGGAAATGAGCAAATCGAATATTCTTTTGGATAAGGGTATCTGTGAAATTCCGGAATAGCGGCCAGGCATATGCGCATTGTACCAAAAACCTAAGCGGTTAGGTTATAATTTTTCCCAAAACGATAGGACCTCGGGAGACGTTTCATGCGGCTGAAGATCAGCATCGAATATTGCGCAGTTTGACACTATACCGACCGGGCTGCCAGTCTGGCAACCGACTTGCTCAAGTATTATGAGCCTGAAATCGAATCCTTGACGTTGATTCCATCCTCAAGCGGCAGGTTCGAAATCACCGTCAACCAGCAGTTGCTTTTTTCCAAAACTGAACTCCACCGGCACGCCATACCCGGTGAAATAACCACCCTGATCTCAAAATACCTTACGGAAGGCAATCCATCATGACCAAAAAGGGACGCGTTTTCTCCGGCGCCCGCCCCACCGGGCGGCAGCACCTTGGCAACTATCTCGGCGCCATGCGTAATTATGTTGCGCTGCAAGATGACTACGACTGCATATATTGCGTTGTCGATGTTCACGCATTGACCACTCTGGAAACCACGCTGGAACTCAAGCAAAACACATACGATATGGCGCTAGACTGGCTGGCTGTTGGGATTCGCCCGGAGGAATCGGTTGTCTTCGTCCAGTCGCATGTCCCTCAGGTGATGGAGCTGCACACATATCTTTCCATGGTTACACCGCTCGGCAAATTGACCGACCTGCCAACTTTCAAAGACAAAGTACGCGAGAATCCCAACAATATCAACTACGGCCTGGTGGGTTATCCGGTGCTGATGGCAGCCGACATCTTGCTCTACGGTACCGATTTCGTCCCGGTAGGCATTGACCAGGCGCCGCACCTCGAATTCACCCGCGAGGTGGTGCGCTCTTTCAATTACCGCTACGGCAAGCCGGTTCTCAAAGAGCCGCAGATGAAAGCCACATCGGTACCCAAGGTGCTGGGGATCGACGGTGTGCAGAAAATGAGCAAGAGCCTCAACAATCACATCGAGCTGGCTGCCACACCGGAAGAAACCACCCAGCGCGTGATGCAAATGGTCACCGACCCGGCGCGGGTACGCCGCAGTGACCCGGGCAACCCTGACGTATGCAACGTGTTCTCCCTCCACAAAATTTTCTCGCCGCAGGCGGATGTTGACATGGTCAACGTGGAATGCCGCCGGGCCGGTATTGGCTGTGTGGACTGCAAGAAATTGCTGGCAAAAAACTTGAACGCGCACCTGGAATCCTTCCGCGCCCGCCGCACTGATCTGGATAAGAACCCGGCATATATCTGGGATGTTCTGGATGACGGCGCCAGACGGGCGAATGTGCTCGCCGAAGGAACCATGGTGAACGTCCGCAGCGCCATCGGTCTGCCCTGATGCGGGCTGTCGTTCAGCGCGTCACGCGCGGTTCCGTACAGGTGGATGGCAAATCCATCGCTGCGATTGGCCGCGGCTATGTCATTTTGCTGGGTGTTGGTCCGGCCGATACCGACGCAGTCGCGGCTGCCCTGGCCAAAAAAATATCTTTGCTGCGCGTCTTCGAAGATGAACAGGGCAAAATGAACCGGTCGATTCAGGATATCGGCGGCCAGGCGCTGGTCGTATCGCAGTTTACGCTTTATGCAGATACCAGCCGGGGCAACCGACCTTCGTTCATCAACGCAGCCGCGCCAGAGATCGCCAGCCCGCTGGTGCAACGTTTCGCTGCTCACCTCGCCAGTTTCGGCATCCCCGTGCAGCAGGGAGAATTTGGCGCTCACATGCTGGTGGATATCGAAAACGACGGCCCAGTCACGATCTGGTTCGAATTTTGAGGTATTCCTGAACAACACCCGCCTGGAAAGTCAAATTCAGTTGACTATTCTCCGCCTGATATGGTAATATCAAGCTGCTTATATCCGTTAGCGCGAAACGGATACTTTTAAATCAGCGTGTCTTTTTCGAGAGAGGAGAAAGCCCATTAGTACCACAAATTACCGGGTAAATGAAGCGATCCGCGTGCCAGAAGTGCGTGTAATTGGGCCAAATGGGGAGAACCTGGGGGTAATCCCGATTGAAACGGCTCTCCGGGTTGCAAGGGAAGCCGAAATGGATCTCGTCGAGGTTTCAGGTAATGCTGTACCGCCTGTTTGTCGTGTCATGGATTTTGGCAAGTTCCTGTATGAACGCACCAAAAAGGACCGTGAGGCGCGCAAAGCACAGACCAAGATCGAAGTCAAAGAGATTCGACTGCGCCCTAAGACTAACGAACACCACCGCGGCTTTAAAACCCGCGACGCCCGCCGCTGGCTGTTGGATGGCATGAAGGTCCGTGTAACCATTCGTTTCCGCGGGCGCGAAATCGATTATCCAGAACTGGCGTTGGAAGATTTGCGCGAAATCGCTCAGGAATTGGTCGATATTGCCGTCGTCGAGCAACCCCCCATGATCGAAGGCCGCACCATGACGATGGTTCTGAATGCGTCACGACCGTCCAAGAAAAAAACAGCTGAAGAACCTCAACAAGAACCGGTCGAGTAGGCTAGCTGATTAACCAGGCTGACCAGATTCTTTAAGTTTTTACCAATTCGCGAATATTCTGGTATAATTTGCGGTCGCGCAAGCAGACCGCATTTAATTTAACGAGAGGAGTAAAGCTGTGCCTCGCAAGCTTAAAGACGCAAAAATCAAGCTGAAGACCCATAAAGCGACCTCAAAACGGTTTCGCATGACCGGGTCCGGCATCCTGGTACGCACCAAGGGCGGCAAAAGCCATCTGCGCCGCCGCACCTCCAAGCGCACCAAGGCATTGTTGAGCGAGATGATCCCTGTAGAAGGGGAAAGCATCATCAAGCGCGTTGTTCGATTGGCTCCCTACCTCAAAAAGTAGGGATTTGTTCGGTTTTTTGTGCGGCTGTTGGGTGCTCGCAACAGGTGATTTCACCGGCGCCCAGGGGTTCGCAAAGGAGTAGAAATGCGTGTAAAAGGCGGCCCTCAAGGCCATCTCCGTCATAAAAAGATCTTAAAATTAGCAAAAGGTCAGCGAGGCTCAAAGCACCTGCTCTTCCGTCGGGCAAATGAAGCCATGCTGAAGGCTCTGTGGTATTCGTTCCGCGACCGCCGCACCCGCAAGCGCGACTTGCGCAAGCTGTGGATCGCCCGCATCAACGCCGCGGCGCGCATCAACGGCATCAGCTACTCTCGGCTGGTGTTCGCCCTGCGCAAAGCCAATATCGACCTCAATCGCAAGATGTTGGCCGACATTGCTGTCCGCGACCCGCAAGCCTTCACTGCCATTGTCACCCAGGCTAAATCAGCCTGATTGCCCAGCCACAGCGGTTCTGCAAAGCGAATTCACACGGGATGACCATGGTCGTCCCGTGTATATTTTTAATTTAACCAGCTATACTCAATATCAACCTTATGATCACTTCGTCCCAGAATCCCAAAATCAAGCGTATCCGCGGACTGCTGGAGAACCGGAAAGACCGCCAGCAGGAAAAAGTCTTTGTCATCGAAGGCGTCCGGCTGGCTGAAGAAGCGCTAAAGTCAGAGAGCCAGATTGAATTGGTTTTGTACAGTGCAGAGCTTTCCACCCGCGGCCTTGCGCTGGTTGCGCAATTCTCAGCGATGGGCTGCCCGGTAGAGGAAATGGATGCGGGCATCCTGCGCAGCCTGTCAGACACCGAGACCCCGCAGGGCATCCTGGCAGTGCTGCCGCAGCCGGTAAGCGAATTACCCAAAACCTGGGATCTGCTGTTGGTGCTCGACCGCATCCGCGACCCCGGAAACCTGGGTACCATGCTGCGAAGTGCGGCCGGCGCCGGAGTTCAGGCGGTAGTACTGACGCCCGGCAGCGTAGATGCCTTTAGCCCAAAGGTAGTGCGCGCCGCTATGGGAGCACATCTTCGTCTGCCAATCCTGACGCTCGACTGGCCCGAAATTATTGCAGCCTGCCGGCAATCCGATCCACAACCGGCGGCTTTGCTGGTAGCTGATTCCGCCGGCGGCGATCCATGCTGGGATGCAGACCTGCGCCAACGTCTGGCGCTGGTGATTGGCTCCGAAGCCGATGGCCCGCAGCAAGCCGCCTTGGAAGCTGCTAACGGCCTGGTGCATATCCCCATGCCGGGAAAAGCCGAGTCACTCAATGCAGCCGTTGCTGCAGCCATCTTACTTTACGAAGTGGTTCGACAGAGGAATTTGTGAACATTCGCTCCATCACTACCTTTTATGATCCTGCCCTGGGCGGGATGACTCCGCCGCTGGAAGTTCTGGCCCAATTTGCGGCAGCCGCCAAAAACGCCCTCCAGGCCAACGATTACCCGGTACAATCCATCCGGCTGGCTACCTCCCCCTTCCCCGGATGGGCTCCCAGGCTGACCAGCGACGCTTTGGCCGCGCTTGCAGTTGACCTGGAATCACAAGCTGCCAGCCTCGGTTTCAACTATGTGTCGCTCGGCCCTGCGGACCCCGCTAACCCAGCCAGCTACCCTGCAATCCCCTTGATTTTAGCTGCGGCTCAATCCGTGTTTGCCACCGGGCTGATGACATCTCCTGGCGGAAAAGTCTCCCTGCCAGCAGTCCGCGCCTGCGCTGAAATTATCACTCAGGCTGCCAAAATCTCGCCCGACGGCTTCACCAATCTACGTTTTGCCGCGCTGGGAAATGTGCCGCCCGGCTCGCCATTCCTGCCGTCCGCTTATCATTCGGCAGGCGCGCCGCCCGCGGTCGCTCTGGCAGTTGAATCCGCTGACCTGGCGCTGGAAGTCTTCAAGCAGGCGACCTCGCTGGAAGGCGCCCGCCTTGGTCTGCTCAACCGATTGGAAGAACATGCTGCCCATTTGCAGGCAGCTATGGCCGAACCCTGTCAGCGGTTCGGGGTGCGCTTTTTAGGCCTGGATTATTCACTGGCGCCGTATCCATCAGAAACCTGTTCAAGCGGTTCTGCCCTGGAAAGCCTGGGATTATCTCGCCTGGGGTTATTCGGGACATTGGCAGCAGCCGCGTTTTTGGCTGACACGTTGGATCGTGGAAATTGGCCGCGTTCCGGATTTAATGGGTTGATGTTGCCGGTGTTGGAAGATTTAACCCTGGCAACCCGCGCAGCCGAAGGCAGCCTGACCGTGCGGGATTTGCTCATGGTCTCGGCGGTCTGCGGCACCGGATTGGATACGATTCCTTTGCCCGGGGAAGCGACAGCAGCGCAGCTAGCCGCCATCCTGCTGGATGTGGCCGTCTTGTCGCAGCGCCTTGATAAGCCGCTCACCGCTCGGCTGATGCCTATTCCAGGCAAAGCTGCCGGCGAGCGCACCGATTTTGAATTCGAATTTTTCGCCAACAGCCGGGTGATGGCCTTGAACGCTGAACCGCTAACCGGTTTCTTGGCTGGTGATGAAGAGATCGACTTCCATCCGAGGTCTAGTTATCAGTAATTTTTACCCCGGAGGCGCAAAGGACGCAGAATTTGTAGGTTGGATCGAGGGCTACTCGCATTAGGGGAATTCGCGTTCTTGCGTCTTAATCTTTAAATCAGGTATCAACCCAATTGCTCCGTGGGGAGAAGCTATTCATTCACCTGCTTGAAATCCACCAAAATCAGATTCTTCTCGCATTCGGCGTATGTATCCAGCACGATCAAGTCCGACAACGGTAGATCGGACTGGTCGAATAGCTGGATCGTCAACTGCCCGACCGTTGCACGCGGCGCATCCGCCAGAGTAAATTCATACCCGGACAGGCCGTACTGCAATGCCGTGCCCGTCAGGCTAAGTAGCTTGATCGTCCGGTTACCCAACCAACCATTGATTGCCACGCGAATCCCTTTTACCGGCCGGTTCTGGATGTCGAACACTCGTCCGGCGACCCCCATCCAGGCACACCCGCGAGTTGGTTCATACAGACTGGCGGAAATTCCCTGTGGTTGCGCCTGCAAACCGAAGGCGAATTTTCCGGGTTTGGCGGTTTCCGAAG
Organism: Chloroflexi bacterium GWB2_54_36; assembly: GCA_001796355.1. Lineage (GTDB taxonomy): Bacteria > Chloroflexota > Anaerolineae > Anaerolineales > Anaerolineaceae > Bellilinea. Next base: position 30,181 of record MGMG01000022.1, read on the forward strand.
TTGGCGATGGGCTCTGGGCTGTAGCCGGGGTACCTGCCACAATTAACACCGCCGTCGTAGGCGATGGAACTGCGGTCGGAGGATCGATGGCGGGAAGAGTCGGCTCGCTGGTGGGCGTCCAGGTTGGCGGCAGGCTGGTTGGAGTTTCGCTGGCGCTTAGCGGAACAATTTCTCCAACCTTGGCCGGCGGCGGGTATGGATTGACCCCTGCAGCCGGATTGTTGAAGATTACCAGCAGGAGCACCACCACCGCTAACGTTGTTAACAAGGCGACAATGGTCAATGCATTCCAATAATTTTCGCGCATGACCGTTTTTTTCTTGATCCCTTGTTCCTCTTGTGATCCAACCGGTATCATGATCTACTATTCCTCTTGCTAAGGCAATAAAATTTCGACTGTGCTGGCAGAACGCCGGGCTTCGAGCCAGCTATCCAGCGCAAGGTGCTGTAACGTGAGTCGTGCGTCCACGGATAGGATTCGGTCGCTTTCTCGTTCGATGACATAAATGATGTGATAACCAAAATCCGTTTCGACCACCGGACTATATTCACCGGGTTGCAGCGCAAACGCGGCTTCTTCAACCGCCGGTTGCGTCAGGTAGCCGTGCGGGAACCAGCCAAGGATGCCGCCGGTGTTGGGATCATACTTTGCTGCCAGAGTTGCAAAATCCGCACCAGCATCCAGTTGACGGATCACGCCTTCAGCTGTATCCCGTTGACGCACCAATATTTGCTGTGCGCGTACTTGTTCAACTCGCTCAGGCACAGCGTTGATCAACGCATCGCGTTGCCAGGCGCTGGCTGCTGCCCGACGCATGGCGGAACGGAAACTGACCGGCGAGTAGCCGTTTGCCACCATCCAGGCGTCCAGGACTGCCTGGCCGCCAAGGTCAGCCGCCAGAGCATCGATCCGCTCCTGCAGCCCGGCATCATCTATCTGAAAGCCGCCCTCGACCGCAGCTTGCGCCAGCAGCGTTTGGTTGACCAATTCATCCAGCACCATTTGGCGCTGTTCTTCCGGGGTTCGCGGTTTACTCAACTCGGCATCCGCGGCCTGCAACTGCATTAATTGCGCGTCATACTCTGCCAGCGAGACACCCTCGCCATTGACGTTCAGCGCCATTGGTTCCGGCGTTGCAGTGACAGTCGCTGTTGCGGCAGGTACATCCGTAAAGACTGCTGTTCCCGTATCCGGGGTCTGGTCTCCGGGTAAAGTGGGATCGGCACGACAGCCGCTTAAAAAGACCAGCGCCATGCCGGTTACCAGCAGGGCAGCTATAAATCTTATCGTTTTCGGGGAAGGCATGGCAATGATTATAATGCAAAACAGGCTGCGGAAGTTTCCGCAGCCTGTTTACAAATCGAACGGTTTAGTATTCGGGCATCTGAGGAGGAGCAGGTTTGTCCTTCTCAGGTACGTCAGTAATCAGGGCTTCGGTGGTCAAGATCATGGCCGCGATCGAAGCAGCGTTCTCGAGTGCGCCGCGGGTAACCTTGGCAGGGTCGATGACGCCGCCCTTGACCATGTTCATGTACTCGTCGCGCAGCACATCATAACCAATCTGGTTGTCACCAGCTTTTTTCTGAGCCTGGCGGACGTTTTCGATCACAACCGAGCCTTCTTTGCCGGCGTTCTCAACAATCTTGCGCATCGGAACTTCCAGCGCCTTGCGCACAATATTGACGCCAATCTGCTCGTCGTCGTTATCCATTTTGACGCTGTCCAACGCTGCCATTGCGTTGATCAACGCAACGCCACCGCCCGGGACAATACCTTCTTCAACGGCAGCACGGGTCGCGGAAAGCGCGTCTTCCACGCGGTGTTTCTTTTCTTTCAGTTCGGTTTCGGTGGCAGCGCCAACGCGAATGATGGCAACGCCGCCGGAGAGTTTGGCCAGGCGTTCCTGGAGTTTTTCGCGGTCGTAATCGCTGGTGGTCTTGTCGATCTCGACCCGAATTTGCTCGATGCGCCCGTGGATTTCGGTTTCGTTGCCCTTGCCGCCAATAATGGTGGTGTTGTCTTTGTCAGCCACGACTTTTTCGGCGCGACCGAGGTCGGTCAGGGTTGTGGTCTCCAACTTGCGGCCAGTTTCCTCGGAAATAACCGAGGCGCCGGTCAGGGTGGCGATATCCTGCAGCATTGCCTTGCGGCGATCGCCAAAGCCAGGGGCTTTGACAGCCAGCACATTCAGCATACCACGAAGTTTGTTTAGCACCAGGGTCGCAAGGGCTTCACCGTCGATATCTTCAGCGATGATGACCAGGTCGCGTTTGCCAACCTGAACCAATTTTTCCAGTACCGGAACAATGTCCTGAGCAGCCGAGACCTTCTTGTCGTAGATCAAAATGTAGGGCTCAGCAATGGAGGCTTCCATGTGCTCCGGATCGGTGATGAAGTAGGCCGAAATATAACCGCGGTCGAACTGCATACCTTCCACATACTCGGTCTCGAACTCGAGGCCTTTGGATTCTTCGACGGTAATAACGCCGTCTTTGCCGACCTTGTCCATTACCTCAGCGATCAACTCGCCGATGGCACGGTCCTGGGCGGAGATGGTGGCGACATTCCCGATTTCTTCTTTAGTCGTGATTTTGATCGCCTGGGAGCGGATCCCATCAGCGACAGCCTTGGAGGCGGCTTCGATACCGCGTTTGAGCAGCATCGGGTTGGCGCCAGCGGCCAGGTTTTTTAAACCTTCTGTGACGATGGCATGCGCCAATACGGTCGAGGTGGTGGTGCCGTCACCGGCAATGTCATTAGTTTTTGTTGCGGCTTCTTTGAGCAGCTGGGCGCCCATATTTTCAAAGGGGTCTTCCAGCTCGATTTCTTTGGCCACGGTCACGCCATCATGGGTGATGGTGGGAGAGCCAAATTTGCGATCGAGCGCCACATTCCGCCCCTTGGGGCCGAGGGTGGTCGCCACAGCGGTGGCAACAACATCAATTCCGTTCTTTAAGCGGCGGCGCGCATCTTCCGAAAATACCAATTGCTTGGCAGCCATAGTGATTCTCCTAGTTTATCGAATGGTATAAAAATTTACTTGGGTTCCACAATCGCGAGCAGATCGCTCTCGCGCAGGATCAACAGTTTCTTGCCGTCCATTTTGATTTCAGTGCCGCCGTACTTGGCATACAACACTGTATCACCTACTTTGACGTCCATCGCGATGCGGTCGCCGTCTTCGTCGCGGTCGCCAGGGCCAACAGACAAAACAACCCCCTTCTGGGGTTTTTCTTTAGCGGTTTCCGGGAGCACGATGCCACCAGCGGTGACTTCTTCCTGCTCCAGCGGCTCAACCACAACACGACTGCCTAAAGGCTTGAGATTGAATGACATTGAAACCTCCGAACGTGAATTTGGTTTATGGTCTGGAATTTTAGCACTCTATACTATAGAGTGCTAATACAGCCAAATCATAATCGTGATTATTATCGAAGTCAAGGGGGTTCCCTGGCTTCTTATGAAACTCTGATATTTTTACTGGCTGGTGGTATTAAAAGAATCGCAGATAGCTTCGCTGGGTTCAATGATCGCCATGATTTCGGTATCGCTGCCAAATCTGGCGCGCACTTCCGCCAGCACTTCCACCGCCCGTTCGCAGTAGTCCAAACCCGGGCGGTGCATACCGGCCAGGACCGACCCATAGGTGTAATAGTACAAAACCGAGCCATCCGTCAAGGGCAACCCCGTGATCTCGAGCGGGGGGTCAACCTCTTTGTTACAGCGCCGCACTTCACAGCTCTCTTCTGCTGTACAGCCGTAAACCGCGCACTTCAACGCCGGAATGGCGCTTTCATAGTTACGCGCCCGGAAATATACCAGCCCCAACTGCCCATAAATATCCGGGCTTCCTGGCTGCATATCCAGCGCGGTGCGCACATTCAAAGCGGCCGAAAAGAATTCCCCCATTTGCGAATAGGTGCGCGAGATGGCTAGGTACGGGACAGGGTCCTTCACACCAATGCGTTTGTTGATATTGACTGCCATTTCGTAATACAGTAGCGCATTTTCGTACATTTCCTTTTCCCGCACCTTGTTGGTGGAACGCAGCCCAAGCGTACGGTAATTGGTGCCAATGCGGATATGCAGCGGTGTGAAGTTGGGGGTGATTTCGATAGCCTTTTTGTATTCTTCGATAGCAGCTTCGTATTCAGCGCTGGATTCGAGCACAAACGCATTCACGCGGTGAACATCCATCAAACTGCTGTCTTTTTCCAGCGCCTGGCGGATATTTTGGAACGCCTGCTCGTATTTCAACTGATCGATGAGAATTTCTGCATAGTACGCCAGAGCCAATGCATTCTGGCTGTCTAATTGCAGTGCAGTAACTGCCGATCGTTCCGCTTCGGCCATTAACGCCCCGGCCTGCTCGCCCGCGTGGGTCGGGTTGGCATTCCAGTTATAGACAAAAGCCCGCACTGCCCAGACAAAGGAACTTTCCGGCTCGGCTTCTACAGCCAGATCGATATTCTTTTTGGCCTCGGTCAGCCGCGCCTTGGCATCGGCATCGGTATTCGACAAACCGGAGTAGTAGGTTTGAATCCGCGCCAGTTCAGCGATCAATTCACCATCATTTGGATCCAGGTCGGCGGCTTGCTGGTAAGCGCGGATGGCGGCCTCCAGATTGCCGGCTTTGAACTGCGTTTCAGCTTCCAGGGCAAATGAACTCGGCATGCGCGTGGCGGTCGGGGTAGGTGAAAAGGCCTCCTTGATATCACCGCGCTCGACGCCTAACCAGATATATAGCCCGGCAATAATCAGTGCCAAAATGAGCAATATCCGGGTTGGATTTGATCTTCCCCGTGATTTGCGAAACAAACTATGCCGGTTATCCAGTTCGATCATGAGTTTTTATTCAGGGGGAGGCGTCGCAGTTGGTTCGGGTACTTGCAGGTCGCCGTCAGCCACCTGCTGACAAAGGTTGACGATTTCCGCAGCGTTGGCCACTGAAAATTCCTCGATACTGACGCCGTTTGCCACCAGCTGTGCAATCGGCAGCGCCTCGCTGCATCGCCCCTGATTTGCCAGCGACAGGCCAAGCATGGTGTAAAACTCCGAGACCGGCCAGTAATCCAGTGCCAATCCTTCAACAACTTCTCCGGTGGCAGCAGTACCGCCGCGCACAGCGATGTTCAGGTTTTCGATGGCTTTTGGATAATCGGTCATGCGGTAATATACAACGCCAAGGTAGCCGTAAAGAAATGGATCGGTTGGGTCGCGCTCAATGGCATCCACCCCAAATGAGATCGAATTCGGGTATTCACCGAGGCTGGCATAAGTACGGGATAACCTGGCATACGGCTCGGGATTGGTCGGGTTCAGCGAAATGGCATTGTTAAATTCCTGAATTGCCTTGGTGTTTTCGCCGATTGCACGGTAGTTGCGGCCAAGATAAATATGAAGATCCGCAATAAAGTGATTCAGCGCTATGGCAGCTTCGAATTCCGCCACTGCCTCCTCATAGTTGTTGGTGTATTCATATACAATCCCGCGCGCCCGGTGCGCTTCCAAAATTTTGGGCTCAAAACTGAGGGCTTTTTTAGAAAATTCGATTGCCCGGTTGAGCATGTCCAAATCACCGGTGGTCGTCTGCGAATGTAAAGCCAGAATCTCTGCCAAGTAAGCGTACGGCAGGGGATTATTTGGATCAAGGTCAATGGCTTGCTGAAGCACGCTTTCTGCAGTGACCATATCATCGGTACGTCCAAGCGCATAACCGCGCAGCGCCATTGCCTGGGTATTACCGGGATTGCTGACCAGCGCATTTCCGGCGTTAACCAAAGCCTCATCAAAGCGGGATGTGTAGATTTGCAAGCGGGCTATATTGATGAAAATGCCCGGATTATCCGGGTTGAGCAGCAACGCATCCTTATAATTCTGGATAGCCTGGGCGTACTTCCCTTCCGCAACAAACTGCTCTGCCTCTGCCAAATAGGACTCGGGAGAGGTGGTAGGCGTGGGCGTTGGCATAAAAAGCGGCGGTGTTTGTGGAACAATCACCTGGTTGATATAGACTGCGCCACCCACTAACAGAACAAGGATGATGATCGTAAGAGGATTTGACCGCCTGCGCCGGCGGTTCATATTAAATTTACTTCCACGTAAATACATGCCTTGATCTTACCATCAGCCAGAAAACATCGTCAAGTTGTCTATCCCGCTTCACAGCTTGCTTTAATAATGCTCCCTTCCGGCGCTTGCACCCCTCAACCAGTCAGGCTAAAATCTCGGTATGCGTTTTGATGTGTTTTCGTTATTACCCCAGGTTCTACAGCCCTATCTAGACGCCAGCATCCTGCAACGCGCCATTCAGAACAATTTACTCGAGGTGTACCTTCATGATATCCGTTCCTGGACGACGGATAAACACCACGTCACCGACGACACACCTTTCGGTGGGGGCGGCGGGATGGTGATGAAACCCGAGCCTATTTTCGCCGCAGTCGAGGATGTCTTGGGCAGCCCGCCGGCCTGTCCGGTGATTTTGCTCACACCCCAGGGACGTACCTACACCCAGCAAATCGCGCAGGAACTGTCCGCCCACCCCAGGATTGCACTGTTGTGCGGGCGTTATGAAGGGGTGGACGAACGAGTGCGCGAACACCTGGTCACCGATGAAATATCGATCGGCGATTACGTGCTAACCGGCGGCGAGATCCCGGCGCTGCTATTAATCGACAGCATCACCCGTTTGATCCCTGGCGCCCTGGGTGACCCGGACGGCGCGCAGGATGATTCTTTCGCCAGCGGCTTGCTCGAATATCCGCACTACACCCGTCCAGCTGAATTTCGCGGGTGGCGCGTGCCGGATGTGCTGCTTTCCGGCAACCACGCTAAAATCGAGCGTTGGCGCCGGGACCAGGCGCTGCTGCGCACGCTGCGCCGCCGGCCTGACTTATTGGAGAAGTTTGAACTCAATAAAAAAGATCGTGAATTCTTAAAAAAGCGGGAGCAAGAGGAGGTTGATTCAACTAATAATAACCTCCGGCCTACATCCGAGAGTTAACCTGCAAGCGCACAACCATTCCAACATAAAGGGGCAACCAAAATGAATAAACGATTTTCCATCGGTAAGACCTTACTGCTCGGCTTCGGCTTCTTTGGTGTCAGCGTCATTTGGTCGGTTTACAACGCTTACGTGCCCATCTTCCTGGCACACAAGTTCAATTTGCAACCGGTTTTGATTGGCTTCTTCATGACGCTGGACAACATCGCGGCGTTGTTAATTCAACCGCCCATTGGCGCCTGGTCGGATCGGCTGCGTACTCCCATCGGACGGCGTATGCCGTTCATCCTGGTCGGCGCACCGCTTGGAGCGCTGGCATTTGGGCTGATCCCGATCCAAACCATTCTGCCATTATTCGTTGCCTGCACCAGTACGTTACTGCTCAGCATGGCGCTGTGGCGCACGCCGGTCATTGCCCTGATGCCCGACATCACCCCCTCCCACTATCGCTCGCAGGCCAACGGCATCATTAACTTTATGGGCGGCATTGGCGCCATCATCGCTTTCCTGTATGGCGCCGATCTTTATGACCTGAATCCTGCCTATCCCTTCTGGCTTGGATCGGTACTGGTCATCTTTGCTTCGTTGATGGTCTTGATTTTCATCCGCGAACCAAAAGAATTCGAGACCACCGATAAAACAGACCCCAACTTGTGGGTCAGCCTGAAAAAGGTGTGGAGCGAGCAGGAGAAATCTCCCCTACGGATCCTTTTCGCTATTTTCTGCTGGTTTGTTGCCTACAACGCCATTGAAGCCTTTTTTACGCTATACGCGGTCAACCATCTTGGCGTGGCCGAGTCGGATGGCGCGCGATTGCTAGGGCAGCTCTCCCTGTTTTTTGTTCTCATGGCGCTGCCAGCCGGCTTGATTGGCGCTTCAATCGGACGCCGCCGCACGATCATGATCGGCATCGTCGGGTTGGCTGCCTGCATGGTTGCCATGTTCGTCATTCCGGCTGAAACCCTGACCATCAGCCTGACCCGGCTGCCGGTGCTTGGCAATGTGCCGGTAGTTGGCGTGATATTGATGCTGGCGGGCATTTCCTGGGCGCTGATCAATATCAATTCGCTGCCCATGGTAGTGGACATGACCGATGACATGCACGTCGGTACCTACACCGGACTGTACTACCTGTTCTCGACCATGGCAGCCATCCTCGGACCCAACCTCAACGGGTTGATCGTTCAATTGAGCGGATCGAATTACTCGTCCATCATGGTTATAGGTCCAATTTTCATGTTGCTGGCCTTCATTCTCATGGCAGGCGTCCGCCGCGGTGAAGCCAAGCCTCAGTCTGCGGCAATCTAAACTTAATACTGGACTGGGTTAGGTAATATTTCACACTTGTCCCGATAGGCAAACGGTTGTATACTGGGAGCATGCTTAGTAGGGGGCAATGCCGTGAAAACGCCCCCCTGCAAGATAAAAATCACCCATCTTTTTGTTCCTTTTCAGGAGGAGAAACCCCAAATGTCGAAGAAACTGTATGTTATCTTGGCTGTTCTGGTCTTAGCGTCGCTGGTTCTGGCCGCTTGTGGACCTACCGCCACCCCCACCCCTGCCCCTGAGGCTCCCAAGATTAAAGCCTGCCAGGTGACGGACACCGGTGGTATCGATGACAAATCCTTCAACCAGACAGCCTACAAAGGCGTCACCGATGCCATCGCCAAATATGGCAACGTTGAAGGCAAATATCTTGAGTCACAACAGCAATCCGACTACGAAGTCAACATCAACGCCTTCCTGCAGGACAAATGCGACGTAATCATCACCGTTGGCTTCCTTCTGGCCGATGCGACCGCTGCTGCGGCCGAGGCCAATCCCAGTCAAAAGTTTGCCACCATCGACGTTGACTACCTGACCTTCCCCAACCTGCGTGGATCCGGCTTCAGCATCGATCAGGCTACCTTCCTCAATGGCTACCTGGCCGCTGGCATGACCAAGACCGGCAAGGTCGGAACCTATGTTGGCATCGCCTTCCCCGCCACCACCCGCTTCATGGATGGTTTCGGTCTGGGCATCGCCAAATACAACGAAGTTCACGGCACGGCCGTTGAACTGCTCGGCTGGGACGTCGCCGCTGGCACTGGTTTGGAAGTTGGTAACTTCGAGAGCACCGATGATGGCCGCAAGATGGGCGAATCGCTCATGGACGAAGGCGCTGACATCATCATGCCCGTGGCAGGACCTGTGGGTCTGGGTACCCTGGCAGTCATGCAGGAACGCGGTACCGGCATGTTGATCGGTGTCGATAATGACTGGGCGCTCGCCAACCCCGATGCGAAGGCTTTCATCCTGTCCTCCGCAATGAAGAACATGGACCTGTTCGTGGCTGAGACGATCGGTTCGGTTATCGACGGTACCTTCACCGCCGGCAACTGGATCGGCAATCTCGATAATGGCGGCGTTGGTTTGAGCTACGGTGGCGTTGAAGTTCCCGCTGAACTCAAAGCCGAAGTTGAAGCTTTGATCCCCCAGATCGTCTCCGGAGCTATCAAGACCATCCCGGATGGCCGTTACTAAAATCTTGCTCCGTAGCGGGTAATCTTTTTCCCAAACCTGCGGGAAAGATAAGAACTCCTCGCCCCTCCCAGAAATTGGGAGGGGCGTTTTTATAGTGGGCCTGACTGGAGTAAGGAATTGTCCCAAAAGAAAGCAGGCGTGCAAGCCCGCCTTTGCATCTTGAAATTATCGGGCCGTCTTCAAGAGCGACATATTATCAACCCCACTCAACCCGCCCCATTCTTGAGGCGGGTGTATCTTAATCGCATGTTTTTGCGCCAAACGGCGCAAAAACATGCGTAATTCATTGAATCTCCACTCCCCGATAGATCCGTTGCTGCAAAAGACAGCATCTAACTGTAAGGGTTGGGTTCCATCCCATCCCCTAAACGTGTGTGATAAATGGCTTTTTTAGACAATCCCCTGCTATATTTTTGCTTGATCCTGTCTGTGTGTTAGTGTGTTGATATTCGGCAACGGAAATAATAATTTCTGGTACAATCGGTTTATTATTGTGCCGAAACAATGTATTTTACGTCTGTCATCAGAAAAATCGGCATAATTCAAGATGTTGAAGCCAAAGGCGCCTCTCGTAAAAAGGAACAACCTGAGAAAGCGGTATCTAAAAGTTCCATGTTTGCGCCGCTTTACTCTGTACGATACCCCTTCCAACGAGATTAAGGCAAATGATTTCCATTCCTCCATTTGAACGAGTTCCCTGAGTGACCAAGTTTCAATGGACCCGGGTGGTGAGCAGCAGGGTAGGTTCAATTCACCTGTCCACCATCTGTTGAAATCTAGCCATGATGCAAAATCATCCCCAATCTCCCGGCACTAATTCATGGAGTATTCTATGACACCCGTTCTGGAATTGCGCGGCATCACAAAACGATTCCCTGGCGTGGTAGCTAACGACCACATTGACCTAAAGCTTGAAGCAGGGGAAATTCACGCCTTGTTAGGCGAAAACGGGGCGGGCAAGACAACCCTGATGAACGTCCTTTACGGTTTATATTCACCGGATGAAGGAGAAATCATCGTCAAGGGCAAGCGGCTCGTCCCAAAATCTCCCAGCGATGCCATTGCTGCCGGAATCGGTATGGTTCACCAGCATTTTATGCTGGTGCCGGTCTTCACGGTTACAGAAAATGTCATGCTGGGGGATGAATATGTCACAAAAGGCGGTCTGCTCGACCGTAAACGCGCCGCAGCCCGCATTCGCGAAATTTCAGATAAGTACAACTTGTTTGTCGACCCCGATGCCTACATCAAAGATACCCCGGTAGGCATCCAGCAGCGGGTGGAAATCATCAAGCTGCTCTTCCGTGAAGCCGATATATTGATCATGGATGAACCAACCGCCGTCCTGACCCCTCAGGAAGCTGATGAACTCTTCAAAATCATGGGCAACCTGAGCAAGATGGGTAAATCGATCATCTTTATTACCCACAAACTGCGCGAAGTACTGGAATTTTCAGACCGGATCACCGTCATTCGCGGCGGCAAGGTGATGGGAACTACCACACCCGCCGAGGCTAATCAGAATCTACTGGCTTCCATGATGGTCGGCCGCGACATCGAACTGGATGTTAACAAGAAACCTGCCCAGGCTGGCGAAAAAGTGCTTGAAGTGACCGGACTCACCGTCGCTGATGCCCATAATCACCTGGTGGTGAAAGGCGTTAGTTTTGATGTCCGCGCAGGAGAGATATTGGGCATTGCTGGCGTGCAGGGCAACGGGCAGACCGAACTCGTCCGCGCCATCACTGGGCTAATGCATCCGGTCGAGGGAAAAATCAGCATTCTCGGGCAGGATACCACTCGCGCTGCCCCCAAAGAAATCATCGAGTTGGGCACGGCGCACATCCCCGAGGACCGCCAAAAAGACGGCCTGGTGCTGCCGTACCCGATTATGGACAACCTGGTGCTCAACACATTTTACAAGCCCCCCTTTGCCAAAGGCGCCATGCTGCAAGAGGAACCCATTCGGGAAAATGCCAACCAACTGGTTGAGCGTTTCGATATCCGCACCCCGAGCATCGAGACGCAAGTTGGGTCGTTGTCCGGCGGCAACCAGCAGAAAGTTATTGTTGCACGGGAATTTTCCCGCCCGATCAAATTCCTGGTCGCATCGCAACCCACCCGTGGTTTGGACGTCGGATCGATTGAATATATTCACCACCGCCTGGTGGAGAAACGCGATGACGGCTGCGCAGTGCTGCTGGTATCCACTGAACTGGATGAAATTATGCAGCTTTCTGACCGGATCGCTGTCATTTTTGGTGGAAAAATCATCAAAATTTTGCCTGCCAAAGGCACAACTAAAGAAGAGATTGGTTTATTGATGGCTGGCGTGGATACCGAGACGCAAAAGCCGGTTTCTCAGCCAGTCCCGGTGGGTTAGAGAGGATGCGCGCATGACTGACAACAAAGAAATGACCCCGCCGCCTGCCGACAATTCTGTCAAACCTGAAAAGGCTGCAAAACCCAATGCTTTGAATATCTTCCTCGAAGAAGTCTCGCGGAATTCCTTGACTGTTACCATTCTGGCAATCCTGACCGGGCTGCTCCTCGGCGGTCTGGTCGCAGTGCTGACCACTGAGACCGTTTATTCATCCTTTAGGACATCCTTCGGGCTAGGATTTAGAGAAGTTTTCAGAGTTTTTGGCATTACCTATTCCGCTCTGTTCACCGGTTCGTTCGGACAGCCGGATGTCATCCGCGCAGCAATTGCTTCCAGGGACTGGCAACAAATCAATACCGCTCTCTCGCCTTTCTTTGAAAGTCTGGTTCAATCGACACCTTATATTCTGGCAGGGTTGGCGGTTGCGCTCGGCTTCCGCGTCGGCCTTTTCAATATTGGCGCCGAAGGCCAGATTTTCGTCGGAGCGCTGGCAGCAGTCTGGGCAGGAACTCGCATCCACGGGCTTCCCCCCATTATTCATGCCCCACTTGCTCTTCTGGTCGGCGGATTGGGGGGCGCGATCTGGGGTTTTATCCCCGGCTGGTTGAAAGCCAAAACGGGGGCGCATGAAGTGATCAACACGATCATGATGAACTACATCGCCTTCCGCCTGAGCGAATACCTGCTGACCGGTTTCCTCAAAGATCCAACCAAAGCCCACCCCATCAGCGCTACCGTGGACACGGCTGCCTGGCTGCCGCGCCTTTTCCCCAACCCAAACCGCTTCCATGTCGGTTTTTTCATTGCGCTGATCATGGCTTACCTGGTGTATTTGCTCCTGTTCAAAACCACGCTGGGGTTCCAATTACGTACCGTTGGCCTTAACCCGAATGCCGCGCGCTACGCCGGCATGAGCATTGTCAAGAATACGGTGTTGGCTATGGCCCTTTCTGGCCTGCTGGCTGGTTTAGCAGGCGCCAACGAAGTTCTGGGCGTCAATCGCAACCTGGGTGTGGCTTTCTCCTCCGGTTACGGCTTTGACTCGATTGCGCTGGCATTGTTAGGCAACAGTCACCCCCTGGGAGTGGTGCTGGCTTCGCTGTTGTTTGGCTTCTTGCGCAACGGCGCGCTGCGCATGCAATTGCAGGCTGGCATCCCGATTGACATTATTTCGATTATGCAAGCTGCCATCCTGGCATTCATCGCAGCCCCGGGCATCATCCGCACCATCTACCGACTGAAAGAGCCAAAGGAAGAAAGCGGCAGCCCATTATTAACTGCTGCGCGGAAGGGACAAGCACAATGACAACGACCACAGCGGCTCCAATCCGAGTTAAGGAAGCAGGATATGTATCTCCACGCCGGCAGCGCGTTATGGGCATTGTCTTCCTCGCACTCGCGACCATGATTTGGGCCTTCTTCTCCCGCACCACCACCGGCCAAATGGTCACCACTTTTGTCATGTCGCCTGGCGGTGCGGTGGCAACTCCGGATCTGGTATTCAAGACTCTGCCCTTTTTGAATGTGTTGGCAACGATTTCTGCGGTAATTGGCGCGTATCAACTGGTGCGCGGTTTCCACGGCAGGACCAATACCATGTTGGGTATCCTGGCCGGGTTTTTCGTAATCGCCTTTCTGGCCTGGGGTGCAGCCGATAAATCGCTGAACCTGGCTGGCCTGCTCAAGGTGGCGGTTGTTCGCGCTGTGCCGTTGACGCTTGGCGCGCTTTCCGGTATCCTGTGTGAGCGTTCCGGCATTATCAATATCGGCATCGAAGGTATGCTGCTGGCTGCCGCCTTCACGTCGACTGTGGCTGCATCCCTGAGCAACCTTTGGGTAGGTTTGATTGTTGCGATCCTCACCGGCGCATTGTTTGGCTGGGTGCTGGCGGTTTTTTCGATCCGTTATAAGGTAAACCAGATTATTTCTGGTACGGTGATCAATATTTTCGCCACCGGCATGACTTCGTTTCTTTCGGCAAAATTCCTGCAGAAATATCAGAACTTAAACAGCCCCGGTCAATTCCCCACCTGGGAAATCCCCGGTCTGTCCAAAATCCCGTTCTTTGGCCCGATCCTTTTCAGCCATAACCTGTTTGTGTATGGCGTGTTTATCCTGCTGATCGTGCTCACCATTGCACTGTTTCACACCAAGTGGGGGCTGCGCCTGCGTTCCGCCGGCGAGCATCCCAAGGCAGCCGACACGCTTGGGATCAATGTCAATCGCACGCGCTACATGGCCACCATTCTTGGCGGCATGATCGCAGGTTTTGGCGGCGCATACTTCACCCTCGGGTCGGTTGGCCGCTTTGACGAGGTCATGACCGCCGGGCGCGGTTTCATTGGCCTGGCAGCCATGATTTTTGGCAATTGGATGCCAACTGGAGCGCTGGGCGCCGGCCTGCTGTTTGGCCTGGCGGATTCACTGGCCGGAAAGCTCACCATTCTGCGCATTCCCATCCCGCCCAAGTTCCTGGAGATGGCCCCTTACATCGTGACGATGATCGTGTTGGCTGGCGTCGTTGGGCACACCTCGCCGCCGGCAGCCGAAGGCACGCCGTACGAAAAAGAGTAATATATATCGGGTGCATTGCACCTGGTTTTGGTGCGTTGCACCTGCTCTTGACCGTTACACGCTGGTCGCCGAAGAGCAGGTGCGTCGCTCCTTAATCTGCGGTCGATTGGCCTCTCTGTTAACTCAGGAGCAACGCACCCGAAATATTTCTGCGTAGGTCGGGTTCGGGGTGGCGAATAACGCTGGTTGAAGGATTACATTTACAACCCCGGACCCTACGTACACGAACTTCTTGTCATCGCGAACGAACGCAGTGAGTGTGGCGATCTGCGCCAATGGTCAAGCCTATTGCGTTTTAGATAAATCGTCTAAAAGATCAATGTAGATTGCTTCGACCTCTCCGAGGCCTCGCAACGACAAATTAATGTAGGGGGTACCGGCCGTGCACCTGCGCGGCATCCACCATGGCCAGAATATTCTCGGCCGGCACCTCATTCATGATGGTGTGCACCGATGCCAGCATGTAATCGCCGCCCTCACCTAGCACCTGAATGACCCGTTTAACCTCGTCGCGCACCTCGGCAGGCGTTCCGGTTGGCAGTATCCGCTGCGTATCGATACCGCCGCAGAACACAATGCGCCGACCGTAGCGCGCCTTGAGTTCAGCCAGATTAGACATGCGTCCGGCCGAAGTCTGAATCGGGTTGAGAATATCCACCCCAATTTCGATAAAATCCTCGATCAGGTTGAACACATCCCCGTCGGTATGGAAGAACACCTTGGCTTTGCTGCGCTGTTTGATAAAGCTAATAAAATCGGCGTGGATCGGCTTTAAGAATTCGCGGTACATTTTGGGCGAAATCAGCAGGCTTTCCTGCGTCCCCAGATCGTCTCCGATCTTGATGATGTCAACATTGTCGCCTAATTCGTCCAGGAAATGCCCCATCAAAATCTTGCAGTAGCCGTAAATCTTTTCCAATAGATATTTACTGAAATCCTTCTCGACTGCCATGTTGTAAAGGAATTTATCCAACCCCTGCATGGCATGCGCCCGTTCGAAGGGAAACATCAGCCAGGGAGTGGCCATAATGGCGTACTGGTTTTCGGCTGCTAATTTCTGCGCCTGAGCCTTGACGTGCGCCACCCGGTAGGGATCATTCATATCCGGCCAATTGGTGTATGCATCAACTTCCTGAATCGTGGTTGCCCCAGCCAGTGGATGAACTCCCGGATACCAGACGCCTTCTTCGATTTCCTTTTGCCCACTGCCCCAGTCGTCGATAAAATTACTGTGCGCGGGACGAGTTTGATTCCGGCGGGTTATGGCCTCCGGCAGCCGGTCGTGTATGCCGCGGACATCACTGTGCAAACGCTTCAAAGTGGTTTCATCTACCCGGGCGGAACCCAATTCAGGCCAATCGTAGATATATTCGTCAGGCGCATCGATCCCCACCAATTTCTTGATCGCCTTGTAAGGCGCCATTTTAATCCCTGTGGCGTTACTCACCCCAATAATTACGGGTACTTGATCCGGGATTTTGTGATTCAACACTGCCTGGACGCGTTCACGGGAAGTCATCACCATGCTTGATTTCCTCCTGAAAGACTAGTTAATATTTGTAAAGTGTTACTGCGTGATTGTAACACGGCCAAACTCCTCGAAAATGGTAAGGGCAAAGATTAGGATCATAGGTACAACTTTTTCAGCCTGCATGTCGTAAATATGAAGACAATAATTTGTAAACTGATCCTTTGTTATAATGGCAAAGTGTCCGCTATGCACGTTCAAAATTCCGCGGGGAAAGTAAATTATGCCAACCATTGAAGTCAAACAAATATCCAAACGATTCGGCCAACAAATTGCTGTGGATCATGCCTCGTTCACGGTAGATCCTGGCGAGATATTCGCGCTGCTCGGTCCCAACGGGGCCGGGAAAACGACCGCCATTCGCATTATTCTGGATATTTTCAAAGCCGACAGCGGTACTGTCAGTGTGCTGGGCGGTCCCATGACCGAGGAAAAGAAAAACCGTCTGGGTTACTTACCCGAGGAACGCGGTCTTTACCAGGACGTGCAGATGGATCGTTCGCTGGTGTATCTGGCGACACTCAAAGGGTTAAGCGCTGCGGATGCCAGCCGCAAGGTCGATGAGATGCTGAAACGCTTTGAATTGTACGATCACCGTAAAAAGAAAATCAAAGAGTTAAGCAAGGGCATGCAGCAAAAAGCCCAGTTGATTGTGACCCTCATTCATGACCCGGAATTGATCATTATCGATGAACCATTCAGCGCCCTAGATCCGGTCAACACCCAGATGGTGAAGGATTTACTGCGCGAAGAGCGCGAAAAAGGCAAATGCATCGTCATGTGCACGCACCAGATGCACCAGGTCGAGGAATTGGCAGACCGTCTGGTGCTGATCAATGAAGGTAAGGTGGTGCTTTATGGCGGGCTGCAGGAAATTCGTCGCAGTTATTCCGGTCAGGAGGTCCATGTTCATGCGTTGACTGACTTGCCGGTCGAACTGCCAGGCGCAGTGCGTGTTGAAAAGGACAATTCAGGCTACCGGATCCACCTGGAACCGTCCGCCACGCCTCAAGCTTTTCTTCAAACCCTGGTCGAACGCGGCGTGCAACTTGATAAATTTGAGATCGCTATGCCCACGCTGGATGAAATTTTCATCCAGGTAGTGACCACTGAGGGTAATTTGCAATGAAAAAGTTCTGGCTGGTGTTCAAGCACGAATACCTCCGGCATGTACTCACCAAGAGATTCATATTTGGCATCCTTTCAGTGCCGTTTTTTGTTGCTCTTTCCATCGGGTTGGGTCTCCTGTCGGTTATCCTTGGCACAGACAAACGTCCGGTCGGCATCATCGATCACTCCGGGGTGCTGGCTGCTCCGGTAATTTACCCGGAAAAAAATGACGGTCCGATTCCGTTTACCACCTTCCTTTTTTTCACGGATGCAAAACAGTCACAAGCTGCTTTGGACAACCGTGAAATCCAAGGGTATTACGTCTTAGAGCCGGATTATTTGACCACAGGTAAGGTAGCCCTCACCGCGACCGAACCGCTGGGGACAGGTGCTGAGGGTGATTTTGCCACCCTTTTGCGCATAAACTTGCTCAAAACCCAACCGATTGAGTTGCGGCAAAGGATGCTGGAAGGTCCGGATGTGACCATTCACTCCGTCTCTGATTCGCGTTCGGTCAGCCCGGACAATATCCTCGGGATCATCATGCCGATTGTGGCCGGTATCCTGTTCGTGGTGGCCATCAATATCAGCGGCGGCTATCTGCTCCAGGCTGTGGTGGAAGAGAAGGAAAATCGTACCATGGAGATTGTGTTGACCTCGGTGTCAACCGATCAATTGATGGCTGGAAAAATTATAGGCAATTTGAGCGTCGGCCTGACTCAGTTGGCGATCTGGTTGATTGCTGCGGTGATTGGCACAATATTCTTTGCCAACCTGCAATCGGATACCGGCAGCGTCGAAATGATCCGTTCCTATCTCCTCATCCTGGCGCTGACTTTTTTACCGGCGTTCGTTATGGTCGCCGCTTTGATGGCCATGCTTGGCGCTACGGCAACCGAAGCCCGCGAGGCGCAGCAGATCTCAGGTTTATTCAGTATCCCCATATTTATGCCGCTGTGGTTCATCACCACGATTCTGGAGCATCCGGATAGCGCTCTGGCTGTGGGTTTCAGCCTTTTCCCTCTGACCTCGCCCCTCACCCTGCCGGTGCGCGTGGCGATTTCGACTGTCCCTGCCTGGCAAATTGGACTCTCGCTCGCCATCCTGGTGGCGGCCGCATTTGGCGCAGTGTGGCTGGCAAGTCGAGCATTCCGGCTAGGTATGCTGCGTTACGGCAAAAGACTGACCCTGCGCGAGCTCTTGCGCGGGACTGCATGAATGTACGCGATAACGGAAAAAATCAATTATGAATAAAGTCCGAGCTGTATTCATTCACGAATTTTTAACTGTCCTTCGGTCGCGTTCTTTTCTATTGACGCTGTTTCTAATCCCGTTGGCCGGGTTTGCCACCATTTTGATTATTTCAAACCTGAAGAAAGATAATCAAGGAACACCGTTAATAAGCATCATCGCTCCATCGCCCGAGCCAAAACCACTGGGGTTGATCGATCAAAGCGGAATTATCCAAACTATTCCGGAATCATATTCGAAGCTTATGATGAGTTCCCCCGACCTGGAAAGCGCCCAGGCGGCGCTAGCCGATGAGGTTATCTCGGGATACTATGTGGTTCTGCCCGATTACCTGACCAGCGGGCAAGTCGATTTTTACCGTTCCGATTTCAACCCGATCAGCGGAGGCAATGATTCCTACGTACTAAGCGCGCTTTTGGAAGAAAATCTTCTCCGTGCAGACCCGCAGCGATTGAAGTTGTTCCAGCAGCCGATAAAACTGGAGACGCACTTCGCATCCACCGCCCCGCAGCGTGATCCAGAAAGCGCCTTGACCTTTTTCCTGCCTTACGCTGTCACCATGCTGTTTTATTTGCTGATCCTTGGATCGTCAAGCACGATGCTCAACAGCATCACCAATGAAAAACAGAACCGGGTAATGGAAATCCTGCTTACCTCCATGACCCCGCTGCAAATGCTGACCGGCAAGATCCTCGCTCTCGGTTTGATCGGTTTGCTCCAGACCGCTTTCTGGTCTGGTTCTGCGTTCATGCTTTATCGATTAAGCGGCCAAACTTTCCAATTACCGATCGAATTTGCGCTTCCCGTTTCATTGCTGGCTTGGGGACTGCTTTATTTTGTACTCGGCTATGCGATTTATGCCAGTTTGATGGCGGGGGTCGGGGCAATGGTGCCTAACCTGCGGGAAGGCAGCCAGGCTACCTTTATGGTTATCATCCCGCTCATGATCCCGCTGTTCTTCATCAACACGCTCATCAGCGCCCCCAACGGGTCGATCTCAATGTTTCTCAGCCTTTTCCCATTGACCGCTCCAATCGCCATGCTCACCCGCCTGGCAGCCACCCAGGTGCCCTTCTGGCAGCCTGCATTGGCCGCAGTGCTGCAGACCGGAACAGCTATTTTGGTCGTGCGCGCGATTGCGGGTCTCTTCCGCGCCCAAACCCTGCTGTCTGGGCAGGCTTTCAAAATGAAGCTGTTTTTTCGTGCACTGGCCGGTAAAGCCTGATTTCCTTGCTCTCAAGATCGCTTGCGCCGCATATACCGCGGTGATATAATTTTTCTAACCTCAGTGCAAGTTCCAATTTCCCCGAGCCATGAGGTTGACACTGAAGTGTCAGGGGATTCCAACAACTCCTAATATTCACCCATAGTATTTTGATCATCCAACCGGCAGCCGCGTGCTGTGGGTATTTATTCTACGCATGGACAATATGGACACTCAAACTATAAAATTTGCCGAGCTGGAAAACGCTCCCCTTGATTCGTTGCGGCAAAGAGCAAAAGAACTTGCCATCCCCAACGCTGCCCGCTTGAAAAAAGAAAATTTGATCCTGCGCATCCGCCAGTCCGAAGGAGAGAAGGAAGGGCTGGAAGTTCGCGGCGGTGTATTGGAGATCATGCCGGAGGGCATTGGCTTTTTACGACAAAATTTTGAGGTCGGGTCTGAAGACGTCTATGTCTCCCAGGCACAACTGCGCCGCTACGACCTGCGCAACGGCGACCTGGTGATTGGCGCCGTCCGGCCGCCGCGCGAGTCCGAGCGCCATTATGGGTTGCTCAAAGTCGAGTTGATTAACGGCATCTTGCCGGAAGACGCTCGTTCCCGGCCGGTTTTCGAACGCCTGACCCCGATCTTCCCGGAAGAGCGGTTCGATCTGGAAACGGACCGATCCGTCATCTCCACCCGGCTGATCAATTTGATTGCGCCAATTGGCAAAGGCCAGCGTGGCATGATTGTCTCGCCGCCCAAAGCGGGGAAAACCACCATCCTGAAACAACTGGCCAACTCGATTTCCGCGCGCCACCCTGAAGTCCATTTGATTGTCGCCCTGATTGGCGAGCGGCCTGAAGAAGTCACCGACATGGACCGCTCGGTCGATGCAGAGGTGGTTGCCTCCACTTTTGACGAGCCGGTGACCTCGCATGTGCGCACCGCTGAAATCACTTTGGAGCGCGCCAAGCGCCTGGTTGAAACCGGACGGGATGTGGTAATATTGTTGGACTCGCTTACCCGTCTGGCGCGGGCGTATAACCTGGTGGTCAACCCCTCCGGCCGTACACTTTCAGGCGGTATGGATCCTTCAGCGCTTTACCCGCCGAAACGCTTTTTTGGCGCTGCCCGCAATATCGAAGAAGGCGGCTCGTTGACCATCGTCGCGACTGCCCTGGTAGATACCGGTTCGCGTCTGGACGATGTAGTATTCGAAGAATTTAAAGGTACAGGTAACATGGAACTCCATCTTTCACGCCGCCTACAAGAACGGCGTATATTCCCGGCAATCGATATCGAGCGCTCTTCGACACGCCGCGAGGAATTGCTGCTGGGGCCGGATATCCTGCAGCGTTCTTGGGTGATGCGCCGCATGTATTTACAAATGATCGCCCCGCCACCCACCGGCGCCGGTCTTGACCCGTCAGTAGCGACCGAAGCGATTATACAGCGGATGTTGAAGACCAAGAACAATATGGAGTTCCTGGAGAGCCTCGCGGAGGAAAAGTGACGTTTTCCAGTCCCAACCAGCCAGAAGCGGCTAGCCAGCCGGCTTCTCGATCAAATTGGCTGGTATATCTGACCTGGGGGTTGGCGGTCGCGATGACCGCCTTGATGATATATTTTATTCTTGCCCGCACCGGCGTTGTCGGGGCGAAACGGCCGGCTGATTTAGCCTCCGCTGCCCCAGACCTGGGTGAACCCCCGGCGATCGTCCAATTACCGGTACTTGATCCCGCGGAAGTGGTACATGCGGTGCTGCGCAAGGCTAACTCGCGTACTATTGTCCCCACCCGCCCACGAGAAGAAACCGTTACTTATACCGTCGAGGCTGGCGACTCGGTCTTTGGCATTGCTCAAAATTTTAACCTGGATCCGGAATCCGTCCTTTGGGCTAATTATGAAGTCCTCAACGACGATCCCCAAATGATTTCGATAGGGCAAGAGTTATATATTCCGCCCACCAACGGAGTACTCTACAAATGGAAAGATGGCGACACGGTCGATAAGGTTGCCGGAATGTTTAAAGCCAACCCAGAGGATATGCTACTTTGGCCGGGAAACAATATCGACATCACCAATCCGGTTTTTACGCCTGACCAGTTGGTCATGATCCCGGGAGGAGAGCGCGAATTTCGCACCTGGCTTGTGCCGACCATTCCGCGCGGCGCAGCGGGGGTCAACCCCAGCATTTACGGACCGGGTGCTTGTGATACCAGCGCCGGTGGCGCGTTTGGCTCCGGAACTTTCATCTACCCTGCGCCCAATCGCGTCCTATCCGGTAATGATTACTGGGGCGGCCACCTCGGCCTTGACTTTGCCGCTTTTACCGGCGACCCGATTTACGCGACGGACGGCGGGCTGGTGGTATATTCAGGCCCGATTGGCGGGGGGTACGGCATCATGGTCATGGTTGACCACGGTAACGGCTACCAGTCGCTGTATGCCCACCTGAGCAGCACCAATGTACGCTGCGGCGCCAGTGTCCGTCAGGGTACAGTCATTGGTCGTGCCGGCAGTACCGGCAATTCAACCGGCCCGCACCTGCATTTCGAAATCCGCTACCTGGGCGGGTTCATCAACCCCTGGTACGTGCTGCCGTAAGGTTGATTTAGATTTTTGTCTGCTTAATGGGCTGGCCTTTGTGCCAGCCCTTTTATTGTTGTTTTGACTAACGTTCTTCTGTATTGGCTCGCACTGCTCGCCACTACAGAAAAATAAAATCAATGATAAAAATACTCTATAATTGATTGATCTGGTGAATCAAGGTAAAAGGATACCTCATGCCCTCAAAAAACACCCCACCCGCTACGGTCGATGAATACATTGCGCAGCTTCCAGAAAACGTGCAGCAGATCATGACCAAGATCCGGGCGGTGATCAAGGAGGCTGCGCCCATGGCCGAAGAAAAAATCAGTTATGGGATGGCTGGTTATTATTTAAACGGCGGCCTGATCTGGTTTGGAGGCTACAAGAAGCACATTGGAATTTATCCACGAACAGCCGGCATGGTGGCATTAAAAGAGGTCACTGCCTATAAAGGGACAAAAGGCTCAGTGCATTTTCCGCTGGACGAGCCCATGCCATATGATTTAATTCGAAAAATTGTCGAGACCCGGGTGGCAGAAAATACAAAGACCTAAATGTCGTGTAAATATCGGTTTTCGTGACGAACTTAAGTACGTGAATTTATTTGTAGCGCAAACTTTAGTTTGCGTGGCGAACTAAAGTTCGCCCTACAATGGTTATAGGAGGCTTTGCGGATCGACCTCTACGCGCCAATCGCCCAGGTTTCGCCCGCGCAGCGCCGCGGCCGGGTCCGGCCCGCGCAGCACGATCTGCCAGCGGTATAACCCGTTTTGTTTGGCAAAAAAGCTAGGCGCCGGGCCGATGAGTTCAGTACTGCTATACCCACCTTCTCTAAGCCAATCTTCCAGTTGCACCGCCATGCGCTGCGCGGCGGCCTGGGCTTTTTGCGCTTCGGCATGGCGGTATTCCAATCGCACCAGGCGCGTGAACGGCGGGTAGCCGATTTCCCGGCGAGAGTTCAGTTCGCGGCGGTAGAAGCCGGCATAATCATGCCCGGCAGCCATCTGTATGGCATACTGCTCCGGCTGGTAGGTCTGCAGCACCACCTGACCACCCAACGGGCTGCGGCCGGCCCGCCCGGCAACCTGGGTCAACAGTTGAAAGGTACGTTCCGGCGCTCTAAAATCATCCAGATACAGGCCAACCTCTGCCAATATCACGCCAACCAGCGTAACCAGCGGCAAATCGAGCCCTTTGGCCAACATCTGCGTGCCGATCAGGATATCGGCGCGGTGCGAGACAAAATGCGACAGCACCAGGTCATGCGACCCTTTCTGGCGGGTCGTTTCCGAATCCCAGCGCAACGTGCGAGCCTGTGGAAAGGTCTTCAAAACCTCCTGCTCCACCCGTTCCGTGCCGGTACCGTAATCCCGGATCTGAGTACTGCCGCAATTCGGGCAGCGTTCCGGTTTTTTCCGGCGGTAACCACAGGTATGGCACACCAGCATGGCCGCATCGCTGTGCAGCGTAAGCGCCCGGTCGCAGCGCGGACAACGCAGCGTGTGACCGCAGTCGCGGCAGAAAACATAGGTTGCGCTGCCCAGCCGGTTTAAAAACAGGATCGCCTGCTGTCCGGCGTCGAGGGTTTTCGTCATGGCGTCCTGCAGGGCACGGCTGAACATCGAGCGGTTACCGGCTTTCAATTCCTGACGCATATCGACGATTTTTACCGGCGGCAGTGGCAGAGACGATCCCTCACTGCCAGTTTCGTCCGGGTTTGATTTTTGACTCTGGCGAGTAAGCTGTGCTGCCACCGTCTGACGATGGGCCATAATCCGTTCCGGTAGCGCCAGCACCGGCCAATTTTTTTCTTGCGCCGTGTACATCCATTCCACCGGCGGCGTGGCTGACCCCAACAGCACCGTACTGCGCGTCAAGCGTCCGTAAGTGATGGCAGCCTGCACGGCTGAATAGGCCGGCGCCGGTTCAGACTGGTAGTAGGAAGAGTCATGAAACTCGTCCAGGACAATTAATCCCAGGTTGGGGAATGGGGTAAACAATGCCGAGCGCGGTCCAACGACCACCTGTAGTTTACCAGCGCCGGCGCGGCGCCAGGTGTCGTAGCGCTCCCCCACCGAAAGCTGCGAATGAACCAGCCCAACCATTCCTGGAAAGCGCCCTAAGA
>MGMG01000023.1 GCA_001796355.1 Chloroflexi bacterium GWB2_54_36
TACCGTCGCAATGCTCAAGCACGCCAAAACAAATGCGCATAGCCAGATATCAATAGCTGCAAAAATTCTGGCAGAGCGTCATTGCCTGCTGGTCGTGTGTGATATCGCGCCAGTTGGTATTCAGGCAGCACATGCCGCCGGGCTGCCGGTCGTTCTGGTAGAAAACTTCACCTGGGACTTTATTTACGCCAGGTACGCCGACCTGGAACCGGGTTTCATCCCCTTTGTCAAGGATTTCGAGCAGGTATTCAGTCAGGCAGATCTGCATATTCAGACTATGCCGGCAGTTCAACCCAATTCAGCCGCGCAACAGGTACCGCCGGTCGCCCGCCGGCCTGTTCATCTGCGGGCGGATACCCGCGAACGCTTAGGAATTGCCAATGATGAACCGGTGATACTGGTCACTGTGGGGGGCATTGAGGAAAAATTCAGCAGCCTGGCGGCATTGAAAAAGTACTCCCATTGCCGTTTCGTGCTGCCCGGTACCTCCAACCAATTGTTACGAGAAGACAATCTAACGCTGTTACCTCACCGTAGCAATTATTATCATCCCGATCTGGTTCAAGCCAGCGATGCGGTCATAGCAAAGCTTGGTTACAGTACCCTCGCCGAGGTGTATCAGGCGGGTTTACCATTTGCTTATATTCCTCGGGAAAAATTCCCAGAAACACCGCCCCTGGCAGAATTTGCTCGACGCGCGATGGGTGCCCACGAACTCACCCGCCTGGACTTTAGCAGTGGAAACTGGGGGGATTTACCGTACCGCTTGCTCCAGACGCCGAAAATTCATCGCGACGGCATTAACGGTGCGGATGAAATTGCCAATCTGCTGCTCGAGCGTTATTCCAAACCGGTTACCCAGTCGGTCAGAAACGGCTGAAATTTGACCGGGTCGAATTCCGTGAATTCATGGTCGGCCAGGCCCATTACCTTGTACGGGTCATCCTCGAAAAAACTCGCTAATTCTTCGTGGGAAGGGGCACGTGCTACGATAATGCCGTCCGTTTTCGGATTGCGCGGGCCAGACATGAGCAGCCAGCCGCGATTGTAACCCATTTGGAGAAACTCCCGGTGCAGACGGACGGTATCTCCCAGTTGCTCGACGGGTACTTTGTATTGAATGTGCACAAGAAAATGTTTCATGGATGCCGTCTTTGTGGATGGTATGGCTGAATTTACCAGTAAAGTTGACCGGTAGTTCTGCAGGTTTTCCCGGCTGATGACTGAAAGCGGGTCCGGAATTTCATCCAGCGCAAACCAGCCGATTTCAGTGCATTTATTTGGTTCGATGATGCGCGGTTCTCCACGGACGACTTTGCAAACGTAGGTAGGTGAAACCCAATGCTGGCCTTCCCGGGGAAGGATGTGATCGACCACATCCAAAAGCTTGCCGACAGCAATTTCTATTCCGTACTCCTCCCGCATTTCACGTTTCAGGCCCTCCGCCAGGGTTTCCCCAAATTCAACGCTTCCGCCAGGGAATTCCCAGTAGCCGCGCTCGTTTTTCGCTTTTTTACCCCGCTTTGCCAGGAACAAACGGCCTTGAGGATCAACAATCACTGCCCCAACACCCAATCCAATAAAATTGATCCCTGCTTTCATTGTCCTGAACCTCATCTTTCTCCAATTTTCAAAGGTATACTAAGTCTAAATAATGGATGTCACCCTGAGCAAAGCGAAGGGTCTGCTGGCAATCTTTGAGATGCTTAACTTTACTCGCTTGCAGTGTACCTCACCAATGGGTGTCCTATGAGTTCAGAGCGTATAACACACGGAAATTATTCTTTACCCTTGATCAAATGACTTTTACTCCCAAAAGTGTAACCGCACAATGAAGAAAACTGACCGCCTGCTTATTCCAGCCAGTGAGCATCATACTGAAATTGTAGTGGTAAATTCGCGTTTCATTACCACGATTACGCCGGTATTTTCGGTCGAGGAAGCTCGTGAATTTATTGCTAAAATCCGGGCTGTTCATCCAAACGCAGCCCACAACGTCCCGGCTTTTATCGTCGGGCACGGCGTCAGTATTATTGAACACTGTTCAGATGACGGTGAACCCCAGGGAACGGCCGGGCGTCCAACGCTGGCAGTGCTGAAAGGCAGCGGCCTGGGCGATGCTGCAGTAGTAGTGACCCGCTATTTTGGTGGAACCAAACTTGGCACCGGAGGGTTGGTGCGCGCGTACACCGATGCGGTTAAATCTGTTTTAGTTGGGCTGCCGCTGGCTGAGAAAATTCAAACCCATACAGTCAGGCTGGTAATGCCTTACCCATTATTCGAGCGCATCCGGATATTAATCGCAGAACATGGCGGGCAAATCCTGAATGAAAATTTCGCAGGAGATGTCACTCTGACGCTTCAGTTTGCCGCTAAAAACTTGCCTGGCTTTCAAGGCGCGCTGCGCGAGGCCAGCAAGGGGGCTTTGCAGGCGGAGATCACCGAGACTAATCCGGCAGCTATTTTTCCGGTTGTTGGCGTACTTTAAAGTTTGACGGGCGGATCAGTGGGCGTTCGCGGCGTAATCAGGAAGCGCTGGCGGTAGATCGCCACGCCCATCAAGACCGAAAATTCAAAAAGCGCGCCGAAGGTGGCTGAAAATTGATCTAGATAAAAAACAAGGATGTTAACCACGACCAGTGAAAAAGTCAGGCCAAGGATGGCCAACGTAACGGCAACGTGATCGCGTTTTAGCACAAAATAAATGGCTGCCAGAAAAGAAAGAAAACCAACCAGACCTTGAACCGCCTGGCGAATGGCATACCAGAGCGGCTGATTGGCCACATCAATATCAGCCGGACGAACCAATGGAGAAATATCCACTCCCTGGAACACTGCCGTTGCAAACATACCAAAGGTTACAAGCCTGACGATCGAGTAAACTCCAACAGCCCCGAGGCTGAGAATCAAAACGATCCGCAGCCGGGGACGAGTGAAGAAATTTTCGACGGCTTTCACCCAGCTCTGGAGCTTGAGTATCCATTGCGGCCGCCTTTCCGGCACGGTCTGAATATGTTCCGACTGGATGTACTGGTCCAACGATTCGGCCAGGTTGAGTAACTGCGGATCATCGCTTTGACTGCGGATACTGTCCAGACGTTTTTTCAGGGCGGCTCTTTCGGTTGCATCCAGGTCGTGATCCAGCAGTTCGGTCAGCCCTTGCAGTACGCGGTAAAGTTCTTCGCGTGGCGAAGTCTCTTTGGGCCGGCGGACGTGAATATAGACCAGCGTCGTTATCAGAAACAGGGTGTAAACAATCGGAGCGGCCGGCGGGTAGAAGTAATCGTTGGTTTGAGTGATGAATTTACCAATCTCATCGATAAACAGGCCAAAACCGATTCCACCCGTCGCAGCGGACCAGTAAAGCGCCCATTGGTTGGCCAATATGATCGGCAGGAGCGTGGCTACAAATAAGAACATCCCGCCCCAGATTACGTGGGCGAAATGCAATCCACCACCTCCTAACTGAGGGTACCCGGTTAGCTCGAGGAAGACCCGCGTGACCATGACGGAGCCGCCAAAGAAAAGCAGGGTGACCAGCACCAACTGCTCGGCTTTGTCACGGCGAACCGGGGCGCGATTGGCGCCTCGCGGAGTATCTGCCATATTTTCAGAACAGGCTGCGCAGGGAGAGCATAAAGCCAAAAACGATCAGCGGAATTCCAATGATGGCTCCGAAGACCGTCACGGTCAACACGATTCCGGCGATCATAAAGACCAAACCGAGGATGGCACCCACCAGTCTTCCGGTGAGTTCGAAAACCTTCAGTACCAGACGCCACAAAGCCCAAAATGGCCACAATAGAAGGGGGACTCTTGTTTTTTCAATCATGGTTCAAATGCTCCAATACCATTATACGAATTTTACACCGGTTGGATGCAGACGAATCCTTTACTCACCCAATAAATGCACACGTTCAGCGCGTAAAAATGGATCTTCGCGCTCCGAGTTGGTTTCCATTACCCCCTCAACTAGAATCGGTCTGTTTTCTGTGAAGATTTCTTTTCGGGTGAAGCGGAAAACGGTTGGGAAGAGCACTACATCCAACATCCCGTCGAAATCCTCCAGTGTAAGAAAAGCCATCCATTCACCGGAGGAGGTTTTGCTGCGGCGGTGGCTCTGGCGGACGCCGGCCACCGTTACTTTTTTACCGCTGGTCCCCAAGGCCTCGACTGTACTGATGGCTTGTATGCGGCGCAACTGTTCCGCATACAGGTCTAAGGGGTGGGCATCCACGCCGATTCCGAGGATTTCCTGCTGCGCCGCCACCCGCTCAACCAGCGTCCAATCCGGTTCATCCATTGCTGGTTCGACCTCAAATAAGGACGGCTGCCCGGGTTTTCGGGTTCCCCTTCCCAACTGCTGCAGCAAGCTCGGAATAGTGCCCAGGCCCACCAGCGCTCCGCAGCGGATCAAATTCTGAGCTTCGGCGGGACGCGGATCGACGCGCAGCAGGAATTCTTCGAGGGAATGGAACGGCCGCTGCTGGATAATTCGTTGGAGGGTGCGGTTGGTAAGGTCGCGCACCTGGTCCAGCCCGAGGTACAGTATCGCGCTGCCGCCGGGGTATAGCACTGCGCATTCGCGGCCCGAGAAATTGATGTGCGGCGGCCTGGGTGGAAAACCAACGCGACGCGCTTCCATCAGATATACCCGTTGGCTGTAATAACCGCCCCAGTTAGCCAGCACTGCTGAAAGAAATTCGGCCGGGTAATGCGCTTTGCACCAGGCGGAGTTCCAGGCAACCTGCGCGTATGAGGCCGCATGAGCTTTTGGGAAGCCGTAACCGGCAAAGGCGGCCATCATATCCCAGATTTTTTCAGCCAGGTCGGACGCGATCTGCTGCCGTTCACCAGCGCCACGAACAAACTTTTCCTTCAAATTTTGCATCAGCTTGCCGGGATCAAAATGACTCATCGCGCGTCGCAGCAAGTCCGATTCTGCCAGGCTGAGCCCGGCGATTTCATGCGCAATTCGCAGCACTTGCTCCTGGTAAAGGATCACTCCATAGGTATCGTCCAGGACTGCCGTTAGCGAGGGGTGAAGCTGACTCACGGGTTCTTCTTTGTTATGCCGTCGAATAAAAGCGTCGCGCAGCCCGCCGCGTAATGGACCGGGTCGATACAGCGCCAGGGCTGCCATAACGTCGTCCGGGGTGACCGCATGGATCAGTTGCAGGGTGGAGCGCATGCCCGGGCTTTCGATCTGAAAGCAGCCAATTGTTTTTCCGGTTGAGACGATTTCACTGGTTGGTTTATCTTCAAGCGGAATTTTTTCCAGCACCTGGGTGGGGCGGGCATAATCCGCCTTGCTCCACGAGTGAATCGCTACGGCAACATCTGCCATAACCGTCAAGCCGCGGATGCCAAGCAGGTCAATTTTGACCAGTCCAAGGTAAGCCAGTGATTCGAGGTCGAATTGTGAGATCAATACGCCTTTTCCACCTGAGCGCATCACCGGGACCAGGTCGGTCATTTTGCCTGGTGAAATCACCAATCCGCCGGGGTGCACGGACAAATGGCGCGGGATTCCCAACAACCGCCGGGATTGGGCGAAAACTTCCTGGTGAACTGCATCCGAATAACGATGCGCCAGGTCAGCGAAGATGTCCTTTTCGCTACCTCCGCTACCCGCAAGACCGCGCCCGGCAAAAAAAGCGTTCGGAAGTTCATGGGATAGTTTGCGGGATTCAGCAGGTGAAAAACCAAGCGCCTTGGCAACATCGCCGGCAGCAGAACGCGGACGGAAGCGGTTGATGGTTGCCACCATCGCCACCTGTTCATCACCGTAGGTTTCAAAGCAATGCTGGATGATCTCATCCCGCCGGCGCGAGTCGATATCGGTGTCGATATCGGGAGGAGAAGAGCGGGCCGGGTTGAGGAAGCGCTCGAAATACAAGGATAATCGCAGCGGATCCGGGCTGGTGATCCCCAGGCAGTGTGCGACCAGTGAAGAAGCAGCCGACCCGCGCGATGAAAACAGGATGCCCTGCTTGCGGGCATAGGCGAGCAATTCTTCCATGATCAAAAAAATCGGATCATAGCCCAATCCCGCTATTGTGGTCAACTCGTGTTCCAGCCGCTCCTCGAGCGCCGGAGTGATTGTTTTGTAGAGCGTTCTTGCGCCTCGATAGGCTTTTTCTCGCAGCGCCTGAGAAGGGGTTTGACCGTTCGGTAGGGGAATTTTAGGGAAGCGCACTATGCCAAAGGGCATCTCGAATGTGCAGCGGGATGCCACCATATCCGCGTTTTGAGCTGCTTGAGGGTAACGGGCAGCAAGATTTTCACTGGAT
The DNA here is from genome assembly GCA_001796355.1 of Chloroflexi bacterium GWB2_54_36. Taxonomy (GTDB): domain Bacteria; phylum Chloroflexota; class Anaerolineae; order Anaerolineales; family Anaerolineaceae; genus Bellilinea. Next base: position 6,294 of record MGMG01000023.1, read on the forward strand.
ACGCTTTGAGGAAAGGTTGCAAATTGCGTGTAGCCATGAGAAGCGGCGATTTTTTGCACCGGGAGGTTTGCGCGGATGGCACAGACCGTGCGGTGCAGGTTTTCATCTTCTTTTGCAAGGTAAAAAACTTCAGGGGCTTGCACCAGCGGAAGATTTACTTGCCCGGCCAGGTCAGCGAATAGCTCCTCTTCTGCCAGAAGGGGACTGCTGCCGGTTAGGCGCCCAAAAAGACGGTCCGGGAACAACTTTAAAAGCTCTGCAAGCATTTGTCGAGCAAAACCTGGCTGCCCTTGACGCAAAAGCAGGTTTGCAATTCCGCGGCTGCCGCCGGTGAGCAAAAGCAACCCTGCGCAATGCAGACTGATTTCATTCGTAGTCAAAGGGCGCTCAGCGTCCACATTCACCAGACTGCTGAGCCGGCACAGGTTGGACCAGCCCTCCTCATTTTCTGCCAGCAGTGTCAGGCGCGGCAATGGTCCATTCGGTTGGACCTCCGACGGTGGTTGCACATCCACTTCCAGCCCGAAGATCGGCCGAATGGCTGCTTTCCGGCAGGCTAATGCAAATTCAACTGAGCCGGTAAGCATGTTGTGATCCGTCAAAGCCAGAACAGGTAATCCTTGCGCGGCTGCACGCGTGGCCAGATCTGCCGGTGAATGGACGCCTTCCAGCAGTGAATAATAGGAGTGGACGCAAATCAGGGGAGGCATGGTTTAACAATAACCTTAAAAATGATTGTAACCTTAACCATTGCTGGGTAAAATAAAAAACATCCTGTTCCCGATTAACAAACCGAGGAAATAATGGAAGAAATCAAAATTAACAACAATGAGGAGCCGATCCGGCTTTTTGAA
>MGMG01000024.1 GCA_001796355.1 Chloroflexi bacterium GWB2_54_36
GTGCGCGTTGGAATTTTTTTCAGCGGGCGCAGCAGGTAATGCCAACGCCAGGCACGCACCCATACGCCAACAAAATAGACAGCAATCCCAGGCAGCAGCCATAAATAGCGGGCGGTTTTTACCGTTTGCAAGACTTCCCCCAGGTGCAATCCGCGCAATGCCAAATACAAAAAGACCGCGCTAACCGCGATCCCAAGCCAGAATTGCCAGCGTTTCAGCATAAGGTCATTTTACCATCTTAATTCGGCAGGCCAGGGTTGCAGGGTGTGTAAGGGCGGTGCAAAAAAATGTCGGGTGCGTTGCTCCTGGGAGAGAAATAAAGCCAATTGATCGCCGATGAAGGAGCGACGCACCTGTACTTTCGAGGTTAAAGGCAGGTGCAAGGCACTTTCGAAGTGCCTTGCACCCAACAAGGAAGAAGTTCGTAAAGTTCAATCCATTCCCGAATACCCGGAACAGGGGTCCTGTTTCTTGCCAACCGTCACATAGTATGTCCCATCACGCAGCGCCACCGGGTAATCTTTCCAATCCCTTCCGGCCAGAACTTGTTGGGCCGTTGCCCGGCTGACTGTGAAAGATTTCCATGATTGCTGCGATGTGTTGAGCACGACTTGCGCCTGGCAAGCCAGTTCAGCGCCCAACCCGTCCCGGATGACCGGATCCAACCCGGGCTGCTGAAAATACCGCATCATCACCGGCACCGCGTCGGTCGAAAGCTCGCCCAGGTAGGCCCGGTCAAACTCCTCGCCGCGCAGCCCGCGCTCGATATTTTGGCGGGCAATAAACCCATCCACATTGAACGCGCCCACCGTCAGGCCAAACCCGGCGATGGCGATCAACAGCGCCAGCCCAAAACGCCCACCGCGATGACCCAACTCCAATCCAAGGGCTGCCAACAGCAACAGCGCCAGCCAGGGGATGAAGATCAATGTGTACGTGCGCAAACGGGTAAAACCGTAGGCCTGTTCATAAAGCAGCAACCGCTGTAGCGCGGATCCCAGAATCACAAGCACAAGAACTAGCAGTGCCACTGTCATCACTGTAAACGTGGCACGTTGACTCGCGGTCTCGCGGCGCGCTACACTGCCAAGCGTGAGGGTTAGCAGCAGGCTTAACACCGCCACTGCCACCAGCTCGCTGAAGCCGCGTCGGGCGTATTCGGAATAGGTATATCCGGCTGCGGTAATGTTGACTTGCCCGCCAAAAAGATACTGGAATTGCAGCACCACAAAGAAGGCAAACAGCAGCACAACCGCTCCCAGCACTATGGCCGTTTCGGTCCAGCCAAGGAAGGGATTGACTACGGGTTGGCTGGAATCCGGGCGGGCGGCTGCTTTTCCCGGCAACAGAGCGTGTAAATAGACCCCGGCGAACAGATAGGTCAGAATTGAAATATAGACCAGCCGAAAGATATACTGCGGCAGCTTTTCGATATCAAAGATGCTCAACAGCGACTTCAACCGGTCAGCGAAGACCAGGTCAGCCGAGGAAAGCAGCGCTGCCAGCACCGCCACCACCGGGATGGCCAGCAACACCCCACGCAGCACCGGCGCCGCTCCCCTCCAAAAACTGCGCTTACCGGCTGCATCCAGGGCGCCATCTTCAACCCGCGCAGGCTGGGCTTTGAATAAATCGAACGGCCGGAAAAGGGCGGCAATCATCACCCCCAGTAGCTCGCCAATGGTATCCCAGGTGCGGTTGTAGAGCCAATTTCCCGTTCGAAAAGTTGCTGCCAGCAGCATCAATCCCCCGATTGACAACAGCGTCCCCATTCCCGCGCTGAAAGGCTCGGCCCGCAGAAATGGGATAGCGCTCAACAGAACCAGCAAACCAACCAGCACCCAGGTCAGGGGGGAAAGGCGGACACCCTCGCTGCGCGCCAGGAACAGACCGGCTGCCAATACCAGCAGCATCCAAATTAAAAGTGAAACGCCCGGGGTCTGCGAGAAAAACAAAAAATCGACAGCCCAGGCAACGACCAGTGCAGCCAACCAGAAGCGGTTTGCATAACGTGGCATATCGTTCAGGTCCCTTCTCCATGAAAATGACGCGGGACCAGCAGTTGTGAGAGTGTGGGTTGACTTACAGGTTGATCGCGAAAGAAAGCATCATCGCCAGAATAATAAAGATGGAAATGACGATGAAGACCACCTGCTGAGTACGCACTCGGCGCTGGTCGCCGCTGGCACGCACGGGTTGTTTCTTTTTTGCTTTTGCCGGCATTCCGTACCTCCAAGAATCGATTGCATTTTACTCTCTTTCGAGATGGGGCGCAATACGCTTAAGGCAGGCTGGCAATTGAGAAGTGCGTGCGTTAGTACAGCATAGGCCGGACAGGCTGTCAAAAGCTACAGCCCGCCTGTCAAAATCTATCAATTTATGACCGGGGTCGGCTGGTCTCTCCCGCAAACAAGGACTTCTCTTTTGATTAAAAATCCGTATAATGATTAAATTAGGATAATGTTTGTCCAATTAAAGATATTCGAGAAGCGTAGCTGCTTGCCTCCCGTTTCAGCGTGGGGAGAATCGGCAACCTTCAAGGGCCACGGGGTTGATGTACGCCAATCCTTTTCGGACGTTTTGTTTTTATCGGTTGGAGGTCGAATGGACAGTGCTTTGAGATTGATGTGTATTCTGGCGCATCCCGATGATGAATCGCTGGGGGCGGGCGGAATCCTGGCCAAGTATGCCACTGAGGGAGTAGCCACTTCCTTAATCTGCGCCACCCGCGGTGAACGCGGCTGGACTGGTCCGGAGCACGCCAACCCTGGAATGCAGATGCTGGGGCAGATTCGCGAGCGCGAACTGATTCAGGCAGCGCGCGTTTTGGGGGTACACCGGGCGCATCTGCTCGACTATACCGACGGCGACCTCGATCAGGCTGACCCAGGCATGGTGGCGGCCCAATTGGCCACGCTTATCCGGCAGATCCGTCCTCAGGTGGTCGTCACCTTCGATCCCAAAGGCTCCTACGGACACCCCGACCACATCGCTATTTGCCAGTACACCCACGCAGCGCTGATGCTTTCGGCCGATTCGTGCGCCCCGCTGGATGGCGAACCGCACCAGGTGTTGAAGTTGTACTACATGGTGGATACATCCGAGGATTATGAGCTTTACCTTTCGCTGTTTGGCGATATCAGCATGGTGGTGGACGGAATCGAACGCTGCCCGATGGCGTGGGAAAGTTGGGCAGTCACCACCCGCATCGATACCAGCGCCTTCCGGGATGTGGTCTGGCAGGCAGTCTCCTGTCACCAGACACAGGTTCCAAATGCCCCCGGCTTCCGCAGTGCTTTGGCCGCCAGCCGGTTGTGGAGCACACAGACATTGTTTCGCGCGATGAGCCTGGTAAACAGCGGGCGTGCGCTGGAGGATGACCTTTTCGCCGGGATTCGCGACCCGCTACCCCTTCAAACGCGCTCCGTTTTGCATCCGCCGTGTCAGCCGGTGCTTCATGGGTAAATGTACAACCCCCTTCGCTTCCCGGATGGTAATGACCATTGATTGGCTTCATATTAATCGTCATTCAAGACTAAAACGCAAAGGCCACAAAGGAAGCCAAGAAGGCAAGAAAACCTTTTTGATATGAGTATAGGCAAACGCACCTTAGGACTGACTTTGGGTCTATGTAGAATCCATTCGAAACAACAACTCTGTGCACTGAGGCACTTCGGTGGAAAGATTGTGGATGATATAGGAACAGCCCGGGTAAAACCGGGCTGTTTGATATTGGACATGGTATTTACTACTGCACGCTGGCAGCAGCTTCTATTCGCTGGTTTCAGACGGCTTGGGTGCAGCAGGTTCTTTGCTCTCTGAACTGGTCTCAGCGGATTTGCTCTCGCTGTGAGAGCCAGAAGGCCGCGGCGCGCCAGAAGGCGACCGGTGGTCCGTGGCATAGAAACCAGATCCTTTGAAAACGATACCGACAGGCGTGTAAACTTTTCGGAGCGTTTTCTTGCCACACTCCGGGCAAATCACCAGGGGTGATTCGCTGAATTTTTGGGTTCGCTCAAATTGCACACCGCAATTTTCGCACCGATAAGTATAGACCGGCATTTCTACTTTCCTCTTGCATCAAATATTGGTCGACCAATATTTGATTGTACACCTTTTAAAAGGATTCGCAAGGGAGACTATTTTAATGCGAATAATCAATAAATGTCATGATTTACCGGGATATGCCCGGGTGCGTAGATTGTAATTTCATCCCCAGTGTCGTTGGAAAGCGCTTCCGGCGGGTGGCGCAGCAATAAGACTGCCACCCACAGATCGCCAACTGCGCCGGATGCGTTGACCACGCACATCAGTACCAACGGCGCAATCCAAACCGCCGGGACGACAGCCATCAACGCCACACCTACCAGGCTGATCACCACAAACGGCGCCAGACCGATCACCAGATACGGGTTGCGTGGGATGAACCACTCCGGGGCGGCAGCATAAGCATAAACGCCGCGGAAAGCAAAAATTGGACGGGCTTTGGCCAGCAGGATAAATCCCAGGCCATGAATGACCTCGTGAACCACAATGGTGAAAAACATCAACGCCAGCACAATGACAATCGTCAAGATGCCGCTCACCCCTTCCCATTTCAGAAGAAGGAAAGTGGCGGCTTCGTCTGGCCGCAAATAAACCGCGGCAGCCGTGAACAGCCAGCCAAACAGCACCAACAAAAAGAAACCGGCAATGTTCATCTTGAGCAGCATGCCGCGATCTTTCATGCTGAACCCGGCGCTGCGCCGGTAATTTTCGGGAAGGGTCTGGACCGCGTTCATTTTACGGCTGGCGGGTGTTGGTTGGCCAGGGCGTCAGCGTGGCAATTGACGAAATTGGCGCAGTGGCGTTGGGTGTCAAAGCGGCGGTTGGCAGCGGCGGAAAGGTGCTGGTTGGGAATACGACCGGGTTGGGTTGAGTCACCCGGCTGCCGGGCAGCTCCAGGGTAACATGCACAGTGGAGGTTGGAACGGCAGTCTGCTCCCCGGGTTTATCCAGAAAACCACGCGCCCATACTGCAGTAAGAAGACCGACCAACAGCATCACCATAACCCCCACCAACAGCCAGGCTGCCGGTGAGCGGCGCTTGCTTTTTGAGTTTTGCGGTACCTGAATAGCGATCAAAGTGATATTGTCATGCCCGCCGCGCAAGTTGGCCAGTTCGATCAGTCCGTCAGCAGCTTCCTGCTGGGGTTGCTGAAACAGGGCGTGCGCAATTTCTTCATCCGTCACCAGATCGGTCAGACCGTCAGAACACAAAAGCAGCAGGTCACCGTCTTGCAATAGCATCCCCTGATTGGCGCGGGCACTGGCATCACTTTCATCGTCTGCAAGGTGGAGTCGCAGGTCGGCCTCGGGCGGCTGCGGGGAACCCAGAAAGCGGCGAATGACATGCGTATTGGGATGACCTTCAGCCTGCGCCGGGGTGAGAACTCCCTTCTCGATCGCCTCCTGGATCCAGGTGTGATCCGTGGTCAATTGGCGAATCTCGCCGCTGCGTAATAAATAGACGCGCGAGTCGCCAACGTTTGCCAGGTACAGACGACGGTCGATGATGAACGCGCAGGCGCAGGTAGCCCCCATGCCTTCTTGATGGTGATTATGCTGGGCTTGCTGGTAAATGGCCTGGCTGGCTGTCACAATGGCGCTTTGCAGCACATCCGTCGGCAGTAAGCGTTCCCCCTTTTCAGCCACCGTTGAACTGATCCGGTTGACTGCAATTTCAGCCGCTACTTCGCCTGCCCGGTGACCGCCGATTCCATCGCACAGCACCGCAAGTAAAGCCGGGGTGCGCCTGGCGTCCTCCAAACGGAATGCGGTTACACCGTAGCGGTCCTCATTATTCTTGCCGCGCATACCCGGGTGGGTCTGCGCCAGCACCGGGATATGAGAGCGATGTACTCGTCTCATAACGGCTCCTGTCGGTTGCTGATACGCGGCTGGCGCTCTTCAGGCGGATTTGCCAACTCGAAGCGGAAAGCAACCTTGCCAATCTGCACCAGATCACCGTGACGCAGCAGTACGCCCTGTGCCGGGACCGGAGCATAATTAACCCAGGTGCCAGCCACCGAACCGGCGTCTTGAATCATGAAGCCGCCTTCGGATGTTTGCAAAATACGCGCATGCAGCGGGCTGACGGTGGGGGAACTGAGTTTGTAATTGACCGCTTGTGCATCGCTGCCCAGGCTTGTCTCGCGCCGTGAAAGTGGAATGGCGCTGGCCGGGTTGGATGACGGCGAGAGGTGGCTTTTTGGAGCGGCGGATAAACCTCCCGTGTCCGGGACGCGTAGCAGCCAGGCAGGCGCTGATGATAGGCTGCCGACGGCGTAGCGCGGCCAGGTTGGACGGTCAACGGCCGGGAAGGCAGCAGCCGGCTTGCCATTGTCCTTACGCGGCCCAACCGGCTGAGTGAGCGGGTCTTCCCGCGCCCGGCGGCTGGCCGGGCTGTTCTGATGGGCGCGCCGGCCCACCAGACCCAACGCTAATACCAACACCACGCCGGCAGCCAGGACGCCGCCAAAAACGAGCAGATCATCGCTGTTTAAAATCGATTTAATCAGGTCAGGCTCGGCAGGTTGAACCGATAGGTCCACCGGCGTATCGATACTGCGGCGTACCAGCCCGAGATTGTCCTCGACTTCCACATTCAACACAAACCGTCCGTCTGTCAGGTAATCTGTCAGGTCCCAGGTAAAGGATTCGAACGGCTCCCGGGTATTTTCAACCGCCAACTCGCCATTCACAAACAGGCGGGTGGCTTTTAGCGGACGTGGATGGCCGTCGCTAAATTCAACCACAATCTGAATCACCGAGTTGGCAGGTTGTAATGTCTCTTCATCTGAATCGGCCGCTTTTTTCCAAACGCGTTCGATTTTGGCCGGCGGGGAAAGGAAAATTGGGTTGGGCGGCAGCACGTTCACAAACACCGGGCGTGACTCCGAGGTCAATTGCAGGTCACCACGCTGGATTTTCAGGCTGACGTCGTAAGAGCCGCCTGCTTGAATTTTGGAGTCATAGATTGCCCGGTATCGGTAACGACGCGGATTCAAATAGCCGTCCAGGTCTGGTAATGCTTCTTGACCGGTGTACAGAAAGAGCGACCCGCCACTCTGCACTGCCAGGTTTTCAAGCGGTGTGAAAAGTTCCGGCAATGAAGCGGGCGCTGAAGCTGAACCCACCAGCCAGACGTATATCGGTGTGTCCTGGAGTAGCGCCCGGTCTGCCAGGTTAGGCAGCGGCGCGAGCGCAGCGGCGCCTGGCAGCGGTGTAATGTACAGGATCGCCCTTTTCATCGTCTGGTCAGATCCGGGTTCGGCAGCCAGGTCCACGGCGCGGGTCAACGCGTTCAGGCTGGATTGTTCAGCCTGCAAATCGGTGTTGCCAAGGGCGAACAATGCCGCTTCCAACTCCTGCGGCGACTGACTGCGGATCAACTGCAGGCCGGTATTGGTTGCCAGACTGATCTGGTCGGGTGACCCGGCCGGCTGTGCCTGTGACCATTGCGCCAGGCGTTCGAGAATATTCGCCAGGCGCGTCACTCCGGCGTAGCGATTGCTCAACTCGGGCGAAAGGTTGAAGGCGATGGTCAATTGCACCCCGGGCTGGAGCAATTCCAGGCTGGTGGCCGGTAGAAGACCGCCGTCTTCCTGGATGGTAACATCGCCCGGTTGCAGTTCAGTCACAAACCCGCCTGCCGGCTCGTATACCTCGAACTCGATACCCATAGTCGGGAAAGAATCGCTGTTAATCCCGGATAGCACCACCTTACCGGTTGTGTCCTGCCCCGACGCATGGGGAATAGGAATCATGACCCCCAGAATGATTGTGATAAGAAATGTATACAGTAAACGGCCAGATGGCGAGCGCCGTATTTGCAGCATGGTATTGATTTTACCCTAACTGTATACTACCGATGGTTATATTCCGCGGGTGGTAAGACATTTTGATCATCGTCACGAGCCTGCGAAGCAACTGTCATTGCGAGACCTCGGAGAGGTCGAAGCAAGCTACATCGATATGACCATCACCTATTGCCACGAAAGGTAACCCTGCACCACCGAGGCGGATGGCTTCGTTCCGCGCCATGACAGGCTGTTTCATTCCCACTCGATGGTCGCCGGCGGTTTACTGGTGATGTCGTACACCACCCGATTTACGCCCGCCACCTCGTTAACGATTCTCCCGGCAACCCGCGCCAGCAAGTCGTGCGGCAGGGGCGCCCAGGCTGCGGTCATGAAATCCTGAGTGGTCACTGCTCGCAGCGCGACGGCTTCCTGATACGTGCGCTGGTCGCCCATTACGCCCACCGAACGCACCGGCAGCAGCACCGCAAAGGCTTGTGAAATACCGTCAGGCTTATCCAGCGTGGAACGGCCAAGCAGCCCGGCAGCGGTCAATTCACCGGTAAATATGGCATCCGCTGCCCGTAGACGCTCCAACCGTTCGCGGGTTATTGCGCCCAGGCAGCGCACGGCCAGTCCCGGCCCTGGGAAGGGCTGCCGCCAGACCATCTCGGAGGGGAGCCCCAACGCCTCGCCTACCGCCCGCACTTCATCTTTAAAGAGATAACGCAATGGTTCGACCAGTTCAAACGACAGGTCCTGGGGCAATCCGCCGACGTTGTGGTGGGTTTTGATGCGCTGTGCTTTGCCGCGTTCCGGCGCAGCCGATTCGATCACATCTGGGTAAATGGTGCCCTGCACCAGATACTTAGGCTCGCCTAATGAGCGCGCTTGCTGCTCAAAAATGCGGATGAAGGTCTCGCCGATAATTTTGCGCTTCTGTTCAGGTTCTTCTACGTTGTGGAGCGCATTGAGGAAGGTGTCCACTGCGTCCACAACCACTAGTTGGGCGCCTGGCAGAGCGGCAAAGGCGGCTTCCACCTGCGCCCGTTCGCCCTGGCGCAGCATGCCAGTATCGACAAAAACGGTTGCCAGTTGCGATCCAACCGCCCGCTGCACCAGCGCCGTTGCCACGCTGGAATCGACGCCGCCGCTGACCGCCGAAAGCACCCGCTGACCGCCAACCTGCGCCTGAATCCGCTCGATGGATTGAGTAATAATCGATTCTGGCGTCCAATCCGGTGTGCAGCCGCAAATATCCAGAACAAAGCGGCGCAGCATCTCTTTGCCGCCCGGAGTATGCTGCACCTCGGGGTGAAATTGAACGCCATAGCGCCGGTGCGCCAGATCGCCAATGGCAGCTACCGGACTGTTGGCGCTGCTCGCCAGGGTTTCGAAACCCGGCGGCGGCGACTCGATCCGGTCGCCGTGGGACATCCAGACATCCTGCGTCCCGGAAGAAATGAGCGGATTGTTTCGCGTCGCTTCGATGGAAGCAAAGCCATACTCGCGTTGGTTGGCCGGCGCCACCCGCCCGCCCAGAGCGTGCGTCAACGCCTGCATGCCGTAGCAGATGCCCAAAACCGGCTTGCCCGAATCCAATACATAAGCCGGCAGGAAGGGCGCTCCGTCATCATAAACCGAGTTCGGACCCCCGGAGAGAATGTAACCAACCGGTTCGATGGCCTGGACCTTCTCAGCCGGCGCATCCCAGGGGAACAACTCGCAATAGACCCGCACTTCGCGTACCCGCCGGGCGATAATTTGCGAATACTGCGATCCAAAATCAAGAATGGCGATGGAACCGGTCATGGGGCAAATACGATCTTGCCTTCGACCATCGAAACGATACGCGCTAACGCCTCAATCTTGACGTTAAAAAAGCCCAACGCGTCGCGTCCACCCTCAAAAGTCTTTTCGATCAGCGCGCCAACCCCTACCAGGGAAGCGCCGGCCGCTTCGGTCAGGCGAATCAAGCCCAAAATGGTCGCGCCTGACGCCAGAAAGTCATCGATGATCAGGACTTTTTCACCGCGGCCTAGAAATTCCGGCGAGACGATTAATTCGACCGGGCGTCCGCGGGTATGGGAGGGAGCCACCGTTAAATAGACCGTGTCCGGCATGGTGATTGGCTTGCTTTTGCGCGCATAAACCACCGGCAGGCCCATGTGTAGCCCAGTCATGATCGCCGGTGCAATTCCCGAGATTTCAGCGGTCAAAATGCGGGTTGCCCCGCTGTTGGCAAACCGACGCGCCAGTTCCGCGCCGCAAGCGTCCATCAATACGGCATCCACCTGGTGGTTGATGAAATTATCCACCTTGAGAATCCCACCGCCAAGGTTTTTACCATCTTTCAAAATACGATCTTTGAGTGCCTGCATCGCCTATCGCTCCTGATATTTAGGATTGTATAGACACAGATTGTATCGCGATTTAACCAGAAAGCAGGGTGATTCAGGCGGGTTATTTTTGGCAATTTGAACCTGCCCCATCCGTGCGAGCAGCGGTTCAAGTTGCATATGGGGCAGGTCACTCGCAGAGTGCCCTGTTGGCAGGGTGCTCTGTGGGTGTGGGTGGCAGACCTTGCCCCAGCAGGGATTTTCTTATTTTTGACTAAACGGGTCATGCGTGGGATTGGTGCCGGCCCATACGCATGTCATATTATTCCATTGGTTGCAATCCAGCCCGCGCGAGCAGCGCTGCGACACCAACCTGGCAGGCTGGTCTGGCAGAAATTCCGCCGGGTAAACAAATTCACCATCCAACGAAACTTCACAACCCACGTGATCGCAAAATTGAACTTTGATCGTTTCCCAGTATTTTTCTGCCATCATTCGTCTCCAAATACGACTAATAGAACCTTGTTTGGATTATACGGTTTTTCCGACTTGCGAAAACAGGTACATGCTTCCTGTTTTGGAGTTACGAATCGCCTGTTTAATAATAACTCACTTCCGGCCTGGCCTAGCGGCGCACCAGGCGAAATACGCCGCCCGTGCGGTGATCCAGCAGGTAAATTTCACCGTTCGCGTCCTGCCCAAACGAACTGATGTTACCGGAGATCTCAAAGAGACGCTCCGACAACCACTGCCCGTTTGCTTCCCGCAGCAGCCCCCAGACAAAACCCGTGCAATAGTCGCCAACCAGGTAGATGCCGTAAAACTCGGGCAGCAATTCACCGCGGTAAACGTAGCCGCCGGTGATCGAGCAGCCCTGTCCATGGTCATACTCAAAAATTGGCTCGATCAGGCTCGCGCCATCGGGAGGACTTCCTTTGTATTCATGGGCGCCTTCACGATAATTCCAGCCGAAATTCGCGCCTGTCGGGCTGCTCGCGGCCAGAAAATCAACTTCCTCATATTTATTCTGACCTACATCGGCAATATACAGATCGCCTGTGACCCGGTCGAAGGAGTAGCGCCACGGGTTGCGCAGCCCAACTGCCCACACTTCCTGGCTGCCACCGCCGTTGGCAAAGGGATTATCGGATGGGATGGTATAGGTGTCCTTGCCCTGCACATCGATGCGCAGCATTTTGCCCAGCAATGTATTGCTATTCTGACCGTTGCCGTTTGGATCGCCAGCCGAGCCGCCATCACCCAGTCCGATATAGAGCATGCCATCCGGACCAAACTCCAGGTCGCCGCCATTATGGTTGGCAAACGGCTGGTCAACCTTGAACAACACTTGCTCAGAAGCCGGGTCGCCATGGATGCCGTCAGCGGCGCGGTGGAAGCGGGAAATCGAAGTGTCGCCGCTTTTGTCGGTGTAATTCAGGTAAAAAATACCGTTGGCGGCATAATCCGGGTCGAGCGCAATGCCTAATAATCCTTGCTCGGAACCTTCAGCGCCAACGCGGCCCGTCAGGTCAAGAAAAGGCTCATCACTGATTACTCCATTCTCGACAATGCGGATAACGCCGCCCTGCTCCAGGACCAACAACCGGCCTGAACCGTCGTTCGGGTCGGCAAAGTCGGTCGGTTTGGTCAATCCGGTAACCACCAACTGCCAATCAAACAACCCGGGTTCCGGAAAAGCCGTGACATCGGCCTGTTGAGCAGGCTGGGTGACCGTCGCCTGAGGTTCGGTCGCGGCTGCCTGCGTATCGGTAGGCACCGCCGTGGGGGGCGCGGCGCTGGGTTCCGAAGTTGGGATCAATACGGCGGGAGTCGGTTCGGAGCGATTGGCCGTGCAGGCCGCGAGCAGGATCACTGCCAGGATCAACACAAGGGACGTGCGCATTCGGCTAGTGCTCATTTTTCTCCCGCTCATTGCCATTATTCGCTGAGGGTTGGGAAGCATCGGCATCGCGAAAATCGCCTTCAAGAATGTCTTCTTCATGAAAAGCAGACGGATCAGGCGCAGGGGGATTGCCCGGTGGGGGCGTGGGTGGGCGCAATGCGCGCATGTGCTCGTCAACCACATACTGCGGACATAACTCAACGAACAGGCTCATTCCGAGCCCAATCACAGCGGCGTCATCCAGCGGACCGATCACAATATCCGGAATGACCAGGTACAAAAGCGTGCCAACCGGGAGCAATTTAAGCAATGGAAAGACGCGTTTATCAGCCATCAAGCGCATGATCAACTTGATGCGCAGCGCCAGTTCACCGATCAACCCCCCGGAAGGAGCTTTAACGGGGTGATTATCCTGGGAGCTCAAAGTTCACCTCCTTTAGCTGTTTACTGCCGGAACAACCGGCGGCGGCGCCAGTTGATATAGGGTGCTGCCAGTTTGCGCACCCAGTGCTTGACTACGATAGGCGCAGCCCATGACCCGCCGTCGCGAAAATGCACGCGCAGCATTTCCGGCCAGCAGCGGTCGTCCGCCGAAATGGTCTTTGCATTGGAGTGCAGCCGGAAATTGGCCCACAGGCGCGGGGTATACACCACCGGCGCCTGGCGCGCCAGCCGCACCCACAGATCGTAGTCCATGGCGAAAAAGAACGTGGGATCGAGCGGACCAACTTTGTGCCACAGGTCAGCGCGGAAAAATGCCGATTGCTGCGGGATATGCACATAACCGCGCCGCAGGCGGCTATAATCGGTTTGCGCTGCCGGAAAGCGGCCGATCACCCGGCTTTTTTCGTCGATATAGTTGGCATCGCCGTACAACAAGCCGGCCTGCGGATGCTCCGCCAGGGCAGCAGCAGCTTCGCGCAATGCGCCGGGTTGATAGGTATCATCTGAATTGAGCCAGGCCAGAATCTCGCCCGTAGCACGGGCAAAGCCTTTGTTGATCGCGTCTGTTTGCCCGCGATCCTTTTCAGAGACCCACCAGGCCAGCCGGTCCGCATACCTGCGAATGATGTCCACGCTGCCGTCGGTCGAACCGCCATCCACGATGATGTACTCGAGGTTGGGGTAATCCTGATCAAGAACAGAGTGAATAGTTTCCTCGATAAATGCAGCCTGGTTATAGGAAGGCGTTACAACCGTTATTTTGGGTAAAGTAATCCGATTCTCGGTCATCAAGGAGTCAGCGGTTGGTGTAAATCAAACAAGATGTAATCCGGGGTCTGGGCCACAATCTTATATCCGTCCTGCAGAATGGCTTTCAACTCCGGCTGGGCGTTAAACTCGTCAAAATTCATCACAAAAAAGTAATCCATACCAGCAACCATTTCATTGAATAAGGCTTTTATATCATAACTTTGGCCGGCCCGGGCTCGCAGCGCAAAATCCCCGGTTGACATCCAGACATTGGTGTTCATCCAGCCCCAGTATTGTAAGGTTCCACTGTAATACGGCGCAATGGTGACCACCTTATCGTCGGGCTTGAACAACGCCCCGGCTTCCTCTGCCAGGGCAACGTCCGCCTGAAAATCTCGCTGGCGCATGGCCACATTGGCATCCCACAGGTTGAGCGTCATGGGTACCAGTAATAAACCGGCAAATGCCAGTTCAGCCCAGGGGCGTTTGACGCTCAAATGAGAAAGTACCACGGCTACAACCGAGCCGAGGCCTACTGCCACCATTGGAACCAGCGGCAAGGTATAGTAATCATGTGTGGTGGAGTAGTACATGAACGCCCAACCATATAATCCGTACCCGACCAGGCCGCCGAGGAACAGCCCGCGGGCGAAGCGCTCGCGCAGCAGGAAAAAGCCCGCTATCGCGGCCAGCAGCCATTCGAAACCAACGACGTCGTCGATTACATTCAACCAGGCGAAGTAATTACGCGGGTCACGCCACATCTCAGGGAAAAAGCGCAGACTGAATTGCCCCGCCATTCTAGCGGTGATGTAGACCGCATAAATATGATACAAGGCGTATGGCAAAACGGTGAGCAGCGCCATGACCCACACCTGTCGCGATTTCAATGCCTGGCGTAAGCCCAGTCCGCCCAGAAGAAGACCAAGCCAGGCGCCTGCGATAAAAAACACCGCGGTCGACTTGACGAAAATGGCAAATCCGGCCAATAAGCCGGCAGTGACGGCATGTTTCCAGGTTGGATTGCGGCTCCAGCGCGCCATCGCCCACCAGGCCCAGATGATGGCAGCAATGAGCAGGGGTTCAGGCATGAAAGCACGGGAAGCCATAACCGTGTAACTGAGGGTCATATAGAATGCCAGCGCGATTACCCCGCCGTTGGCATCCGTCAGCTCGCGCGTCAGTAAAAATAACCCCAGCCCGCCCAATGACCAGAACAGGATGGCGATCAGGCGCGGGATGCCCAGGTCGATTCCGCCGGCCAGCGCATATGACCAGGCGGTAAGTCGTTCCATAATTGGCGGCTCGATCAGTCCCTGGCCGCGGTATTGGCTGACGGCGATCTCGCGCTGCCATGCCGGGGCGCTGGCCAGGTTTTCATAGTACATGCCGCGGGAGATAAACAGCGAGCGCAGTTGCCGGGCCGCGTGCAATTCCAGCGGCGGATCGCTGAATTGAAACAGGCGAGTTCCCAGCCCGACCAGAAAAATGAGCACAACGGCAATCCAGGTGGCTCTGGGGGATGCAGCAAAAAAACGGGGGGTTTGCTGGGTATGCGGGTTCACCAATTCCATTTTTAATCCTCTTTTTGCTGCATTCGGGCAGCTCTAAGGCGCAAAAAGGCGCGGCGTATCCCGGTTAAACCAAGCGGGCTGAGTAATGCGTAAATAATGCGGTACCAGTCTGGCAGAACTGCAGCCGGCTGGCACCAGAACCCTTTCCAGTAAGATTTCAACGCGGCGCCTGGTTGACCGCCGTCCAGCAGGTAAAAAGCGTTTAGACGGTGCGCGCCAGCCCACACCTTTTTTCGATTCCGGGCCATCAGAGTCTGGTATTCCGGCGCCGAATTCATCCATTTGGCCAGACGGTAGGCTTCACTGCCAAATGTGCCGGCTTGCGCAACATTTTTTGCCGCAGCATGAAAACGCGCTGCTGACCAGCGCATTCCCGACACATACGCCAGCGGCGCGTGCAGTGCCATGCGCAGCCACAGGTGGTGATCGAGCAGCAGGTGGTAGCTCGAATCAAGGTAACCCACTTGCTCCAACAGCGAGCGGCGCATAAAAACTCCGGGCTGGGAGATGATCTTGAATGCCATCAAATCTTCTAGCGTACGCGGCCCAAAACGCATGATATTGATCAGCTTGCCGGCGCCGTCCAGGGAATCAACGTCGCTGAAAACCAGCCCGGCCTGTGGATTGGCCTGAAAAGCTGCCACCGCACCGGCAATCGCCCCGGGACGATAAACATCGTCCGAGTTGAGCCAGCCGACGATTTCACCCTGAGCGCGTTTGAAACCCCTGTTGGCGCCGTCAGCCTGCCCCTGATCTTTCTCAGAAACCCACCAGGCCAGTCGGCTGGAATAGCGTTGAATGATCTCTGCGCTGCCATCCGTGGAGCCACCATCGGCAACCAGATACTCGACATGGGGGTAATCCTGCCCCAGCACCGACTGCATGGTAGTTTCCAGGTATGCAGCCTGATTGTAAGACGGGGTAACGATGGATACCAGCGGGTGAGAGTCCATTAAAACAGCGAATCGTACGGTACCCTGGGGAAAATGGTCAATTTTCCACCAATGGTGGCATCCAACACCTGGCGGCCATCGGATTCAAAAGCATGGCGGGCATTGGCGTAACCGCGCTCCGAAGTCTCCAGGTCGGGCAGTTGCCAGCGGAAGCCTTTGCCAAAGTATGCCCCGGAAAAATGGTTCGGGTCTGCGCCGCTTGAAACGACGGTGGTGTTAGGGGTGCCCTGTGAAGCAAAATTATGATCCACGCCGATCAGGATCACCTTTGAAAAACCCATATGGTAAGCCAGTTGCAGCGCAACGTTGGTGACGGTAGCGCCTT
>MGMG01000025.1 GCA_001796355.1 Chloroflexi bacterium GWB2_54_36
GTCGTTGTGGATTTGGATGGCGATGGTTACGAACAAACCGGCTGGGCAATTTTATACCTTCATATTCGCAGCGATGGCCGCGTTCCGTTGGGCGCCTGGGTCGAACAAGGCAGCCTGATTGGGCATCCTTCCTGCGAAGGCGGAGTCGCAACCGGGACACATGTACATATTGTCCGAAAATATAACGGAGAATGGGTGGCAGCAGGCGGACCGCTGCCCTTCATCCTGGATGGTTGGACGGCCAAAGCTGGCGAAAGGCCATACGAAGGATCTTTGAATAAGGAAGGCGAAGTGGTAGAAGCCTGCACCTGCGGATCATTCGAGACCCGCATCCTTCGCCCAAAAGACGGTAACTGACGAATGAAAGTACTGATTTCCAAAAGCTGGGCGCGAACCTTGGGGTTGGGGCTCATTTTGCTTTCCTCGGCTTGCCAGCCGTTCGAACTAACGCCAATTCCAGAACCGGTGATCGAGGAAGTTCCTGCACCTCCTACGCCAGATAGCCCCATCCCTACCGCGCTGCCTGCCCGCCCGCCTTTTGAACCGGGCACACTGGTGGAATACATTGCTCAGACCGGTGACACCCTGCCCACGTTGGCAGCTCATTTCAACACGACCGAGGCGGAAATCCGGGAGGCGAACCCGATCATCCCGGGCGACGCGACCACCATGCCAGTCGGCTTTCCGATGCAGATCCCCATCTATTACCGACCACTGTGGGGCACTCCTTACCAGATTGTACCGGATAGCCTGTTCGTCAACGGCCCGGCGCAGGGCGATTTCGATGCTGTCGCCTATGTCAATGACCAACCTGGATGGTTGAAAGACTATCGCGTTTCGCTCGCAACTGAAAATTTACGCGGTGGTGAAATCATCAATCATGTGGCCGTCAATTTCAGCCTCAGCCCGCGTCTGCTTTTAGCCATGCTGGAATATCAATTGGGCGCCTTGACCAATCCCGAACGTCCGGTGAGCCTCGAACGGTACTCACTAGGTTATCGCAATACCCAGTATGTCGGGCTGCTGCGCCAATTGACCTGGGCAGCCAATACGCTTAACAACGGCTATTACAGCTGGCGCAAAGGCAGCCTGGACACCTTCGATCACCTCGATGGGCGTACCGAAAGGCCCGATCCCTGGCAAAATGCCGCAACCGTAGCGTTGCAATACTACTTTTCAAAATTGTTTCCTGACGATGCCTACAATTACGCGGTCAGCGGCAATGGTCTTGCGCAGACGTACCTGAATCTGTTTGGCGATCCGTGGAGTAATGCGGTCGCGCATATCGAGGGTTCATTGCGCCAGCCAGAACTGTCCCTGCCGTTTGCTGCGGGTCGGACCTGGGCGTATACTGGTGGACCGCACACCGGTTGGGGTGATGGCGAACCGTTTTCAGCGCTCGATTTTGCTCCGCCAAGCGTGGTCGGTGGCTGTTCGACGGCTGAGGATCCGGCGACAGCGATTGCTGCCGGAATCGTTGTGCGCACCGGGGATGCATTAGCCATGCTCGACCTGGATGGCGATGGCGACGAACGGACCGGTTGGGTAATCCTTTACCTGCACCTGGCGAATGATTCATTGCCAGCCGTAGGTGCGGTGATGCTCAAGGGCGACCCGATAGGCATGCCGTCCTGTGAGGGTGGGCGCGCGACTGGTTCGCATGTGCATATTGCCCGTAAATATAACGGTGAGTGGATTCTGGCAGAGGGCCCGCTGGCTTTCAATCTGGAAGGTTGGGTAGCAAAGAATGGCGAAGCCGCCTATGACGGGACGCTAACCAAACTAGGACACTCCATCCGCGCCTGTGTGTGCTCGGATCGCAATAGTCAAATCCAGGCCAGCCAGCAGCAGTGAGATGGGTAATTCCAAATAAAAGCCCAATGTCCACAGTGCGTTCTTTTTATAACTCCTCTCCCCGAAGAAATTTTTTCGGGGAGAGGCAGGGTGAGGGGCCAAATTTATTGAGCTTTGAGGTAATATTTTTATGGGCTTCGTAATTACATGCTCATAACGACCCTCACCTAACCTCTCCCTAAAAGGGAGAGGAATTTTAAGCTCTGCATCCACGAAGACCTGTGGGAAGCGAAAGGCGAAAACAATACAGCCGTATTGACAACCGCCTAAAAAAGGGAGAGGAATTTTAAGCTCTGCATCCATGAAGACCTGTAGGGAGTGAAAGGCGAAGCCAATACAGCCGTGTTATAAACCGCTTAATCGTTTTTTTACATTTTGCGATTTAAGCAGCTTCGGATTCTTTAATAGTAATCTTGGTCTTGATTTCCACGCCGCTCTTGAGTGTATTCGATACAGAGCAGTAAATATCCTGCGAGAGCTTAACCGCGCGCTCGACTGCGTCCGGGTCAATGTTGCGGCCGGTAACTACATATTCAATAGTCATGCTGGTAAACTTACGCGGATGATCCAGCGCCCGATCGGCATAAACATTAACTTCAAAACCGGTTACGTCCTGGCGTTTCTTTTTTAGAATAGAAATCACGTCCATTGCGGTGCAGCCGCCGACTGAAATGGCAATCAGTTCGGTTGGACGCACAGCCGAATCATCCCCGCCTGATTCTTTCTTTGAGTCCATTTTGACCTCAAAGCCAGAATCTGCAACACCGGTAAATTTTAGATTTTCAGCCCAGACAATTTTTGCTTTCATGCGTTCTCCTCTTGAGTGAGCTCCGACGGAGCGACAAAGATTATTATCAGGTGAAGCAGCCAACCTGGGTGTAGGCGCACTTTGGGCAAGTCAGGTTCAACAACCCATCATAATCCATAATACCCTGGTTGCATTGCGGGCACAGCCGACCTGGTTCCGCATTCAACTGAACAGGCTTTTTCCCCTGGGTCAGGGCGGCTGGACGAACTGGATTTTCAGCGACGTTTTCCCGTTGTTCAATCATTCTCCAAGTTGCAGGGCAAATTCCCTGTACTTCCTTCGCTCAGAATCCCCCCAAGGGTGTTCAGGAGGTCACTTGTTCATATAATCTTCCAGATGCAGCCGGGCATATAAGCGCGACTTAATCTCATCGGGCAGTGGATTATCGGGTGTGGGTTGTTTGTATAAGTCAATGGTCTTCCGCAAGGTATTGACCACGATGGTACAGTTTTCACACTCGCTCATATGCTTCTCTAATTCAGCGCATAATTCCGGCGGCAATTCACCGTCGATGTATTCAGATATGGAGGACACCAGTCCTTTACAATTACAAATGTCTGTCATTCGGATGAATTCTCCGTAAGGCGTTCCCCAAAATAGACCGACAACTGGTTGCGCAACCTCAGCCTGGCGCGTAGTAAACGGGTTTTCACCGCAGTTTCCGTCAACCCGAGCATTCCTGCCGTTTCCCGAATGGAGAGCCCTTCCATATCCCGCAGCATAAAGACTACTCGCAGTGTCTCCGGTAAGGCATCCACCGCCTGTTCCAATCGCTGCCGCGATTCAGCTGACAGCAATTCATCCTCAGGCAGACAGCACCAGTCTGTGAGAACCATACCGGCTTGTAAATCATCCTCATCCGGATCTTCCTCCACCGGCACTAGGTTAACCCGGCGCTTGCGCAGCAGCATTAATGCTTCATTGACCGCGATGCGGTACAACCAGGTAGAAAGGCTGGAGCGTCCCTCGAATTCGGGGAGCGCGCGCATAGCTTTGATGTAACTCTCCTGCAGTACATCTTCTGCATCCTGCGGATCGCGTAGGATTTTTAGCGCCAGCCGGTAAATATGATTGGAGGTGGCATCAACCAGGCGTGCAAACTCAGCCCGATCTCCAGCTTTGAGCGCGGCAAGTGAAATGTTCGAATTGTTAAGGCTCTCTTCACTCATTTAGATGACCTATGAGCTAAAAAGATACCCATCTGTTTGATTAAGAAAGCGCCCAGGTCGGCAGAACGTCCAGGTTGAGTGGGTCGCGCTGCCCATAGGCGTAATGGTAGTAGCCAGCCGCGGCGATCATGGCGGCATTGTCAGTGCACAGGAAGATCGAGGGAATTTGCACCGGGAATTCTTTTTGCGAGAGGAATGCGTCGCGCAGGGCGGTGTTGGCGGAGACCCCGCCAGCCACCAACACCTCTTTAGCCTGGTAAATGCGGGCAGCGTGGAGCGTCTTGCTCACCAGAACCTCCACCACCGCAGCCTGGAAGCTGGCTGCCAGGTCAGCTACCGGCAGCGGCTGATTGCGACTTTCCAACTCACGCACGGTACGCAAAACGGCGGTTTTCAACCCGCTGAATGAGAAATTCCAGGTACCTTCCAGCCGCGAGCGCGGGAAGTTAAATGCCTCCGGATTTCCGTCGCGGGCAGCCTTTTGGATGGATGGTCCTCCGGGGTACGATAAACCGATCAACCGGGCAACCTTATCAAAGGCTTCGCCGGCAGCATCATCCAACGTCCCGCCCAAACGGCGGTATTCCAGATGCGAGGTCATTAAATTTAGTTCGGAATGCCCGCCGGAGACCAGCAGCGCCAGCAATGGGAATTGAGGAGGCGGAGGCGGGTTGGGCGTGTCGTTCTGGTAGATCCAAGACGAATAAATATGGCCTTCCAGGTGATTGACCCCAATCAATGGCAGGTTGGATGAAACCGCCAGCCCTTTGGCCATATTCATGCCAATCACCAGGGAACCTGGGAGGCCCGGCCCGCGGGTGACCGCGATGGCATCGATGTCATTCAAACCCAGGTGAGCCCGCTGCAGCGCCTCATCGACAATAGCGTAAATGGTACGGATATGCTGTCGTGAAGCCACTTCAGGGAAAACGCCGCCGTACTGGGTGTGAATATCGATTTGCGAAGCGACCACATTGGAGAGCAATGCGCGCCCGTTTTCGATGACCGCTGCAGCGGTTTCATCGCAGGAAGATTCAATTCCAAGGATTCGCGCGGGCGGTAAGTCAATTAATGGACGGTCCATAGTGTTGATTTTATCCCACAATGCGCAAGAAGTCCAAAATGTGCCGGCCAGCTTTTCTGTTTACCAGTGGAGGAATGCCCATCTCGGGATTAAACATTAAAACGCAAAATGAAGAAATAAAACTCCTGGTCTTTCTTTGTGTACTTTTAACCTTAGCAATCTTCGCGTATAAATCTTGAATCCGGAATAATAACCGCCCTTTTTTCTCCATTCCCCGTGATGAGGCTTTCTATTTCCTCGCCGGCAACACCAGGTCGTAGGGGTAATCGACCAGCGCCTCGAAACTGCCATCCGGGTGGGTGGCGTAGGTATCCTCGATGCGTACGCCCATATTGCGCGATGGGTAATACAGCCCAGGCTCGAGGGTGAACACCGTTCCGGCGACCAATTTGTCTGCCGGTCCCGCTGCCAGCCCTGAAAACGGCATTTCATGCACTTTAAGGCCGACACCGTGGCCGATACTGTGAATATACCCTTCGCTGGCGGTGGGTTGGGAACGCGAGGTGGGATGCCCCATGGCTTCAAACAAGTCGTTGGTGCGCCGCTGCACCTCGATAAAATCCTGTCCGAGCTTCAGCCCAGCCGCCAGATCCTTGTACACACGATGGACCTGGTCATACAAACTTAATAACTCATCGGTGGCGTAACCCAGGCTCCAGGTGCGGGTAAAGTCGTAAAAATAACCACCGCCGGCTTCGCAGGGGAAGATATCAAAAACAATGGATTGGCCCAGGCGCATCAAATCGGTAGGGGTGCCGGCGCTGTGCGGGACGCCAGCATCGCGGCCGATGGCAAAAATGGTTGCCTCCGGGTTGGAAGCTCCTAATTCCGCCAGCCACAGGTCGATAAGGCTCTTGACATCGCCGACCGTGACCGGTTGACCGTCGGGTTTGACCAGCACCTCGTCTTTGACACGCTGCCCCGTCAGATAATCTGCCACCCGACCAACGACCCTGGTTGTGATCTTGCCGACTTTACGGATACGCTCGATTTCATCCGCTTCCTTCGTCATCATCGCGCCGTTGAAGATTGGGTCGTACACGAAACCGGTGAATTCGAGATCGGGCAGCATCCTGGCAACGCGCTGCAGATTGGCAAAAAGCGGCCCGGCTTCCACTACGCCGTAAATTGCCACCCGGCCGCGGGTGATGCCCAGATCGGTGAATTGCTTGAACAGGCGCAAGGCATCTGCCACTTCGGCGTCGCCGTTGGCTTCTTTCAACCGGTCCGCCAGAGGATAATCGGAATAGAGGCGCACCGGCAGTCCGGTCTTGGCGGCTTCGTCGCGTTCCATCATGCCGCAGAATAAAACCGGCTGCTCGCCGCGTTTTTTGATCAATTCAGCGTTGGTGATATGACCGCCGCCCGTCAGGTACATCATGGCCGGGTTATGCACTGCCGGCCCGTTGACCAGCAGAATGTCGATGGCGTTGGCGAGCATCAGGGCATCCAGGTCCGATTTCATAGAGAACTCCTTAAGAGGGGGAGAATCATAGAGTATGATCTTGCAAGATGGCCTTAATTTGCTGCAGCAGCGCTTCTTCCTGGTCTGGCAGCACAGTGCGTGGGTCAAAAGCAACGCGGTCTACCGCGATGCAGGCAATAACCGGTGGAATGCTGCTGCGCAGCCGCGCCAATACCTGGTTAGGCTTTGGCAAGTCTAAAACCAGCAGCGTGGTTGGGAGAGTCTCTTCGGGCAGGCTGCCGCCGCCGACAGTCGAAAGTCCGTCCACCAGGCGGCCAGCGCCCAGCGCCGTCTGCCAGCTTTGCGCTCGTTGGCGGATTTGGTCGTGGGTTTGGGAGATCATCTGCCAGACCGGGATTTCTTGAACCGCTTCATTTTTGAGGTAATGCAGCAGCGTCTCAGACAAAGCCGCCAGACAGAGTTTGTCCGCGCGCACTGCGCGCGCCAGCGGGTGTTTCTTGAGCTTTTGGATCAAAGCTTTCCGCCCGATGATAATCCCCGCCTGCGGACCGCCCAACAGTTTATCGCCCGAGAAGCACACCAAGTCAGCGCCGGCTGCCAGCGACTCTTGCACGGTCGGTTCGTGCGCCAGACCGAAGTGAGCCGTATCCAGAAGCGCACCCGAACCCAGGTCGTCCAGAAAGAGCACACCGCGTTGATGCGCAGCTTCGGCCACCTCGGCCAACGGAGGTTCGCTGGTAAAGCCGATGATTTTGAAATTGGAGGAATGAGCATGCAGCACCAGTGCTGGCGAGCTATCCTCGATCGCGGCTATGTAGTCAGCCAAATGCACCCGGTTGGTCGTACCCACTTCGACCAGGCGTGCGCCGGACTGTTTCATCACCTCAGGTACGCGGAAACCGCCGCCAATTTCAACCAATTGGGTGCGGGAAATGACCACTGCTCGGCGTTTTGCCAGCGTGCTCAGCGCCAGCAGGACCGCCGCGGCATTGTTATTGACCACCAGCGCCGCTTCAGCGCCGGTTAACCGGATGAGCAGGGCTTCGGCGTGGACTTCGCGCGAGCCGCGCTGACCGCTTTCCAGATTGTATTCGAGAGATGAATAACCGGTGGCAACCCGCTGCATGGCCAGCGAAGCGTCAGCGCTCAAAGGCGCCCGTCCAAGGTTGGTATGCAGGATTACCCCGGTGGCGTTGATCACTGGCAGCAAGGTGGTTTGAGTAGCTGCGTATAGCCAATTATTAATGCGGGTGAAAAATTCGTCTGGTTCAGGAGCTTCTGCGCCGTTCTGCATGTCCTGGCGGGCATCTGTCAACACCGCGCGCACAGCGTCCAGCGTCAGTGGCCGGCCAAATTCAATTATCAGGCGTGACGCCTGTTCAGTTTGCAGCAGGCGTTCGATCGATGGCAGCCTGCGCAGGTCACTCATTTCCAGGGGCGCCGGGAGCGAAGCGGCTGCGCTCGGCCAACCGCAGAGCAAATTCGATGACAACGATCCCGGCTGCCAGTCCGACTGCCAGCGGCAGGCTCAATACTCGTCCCAATTGGAACCAGGCCAGCAGGTCGAAATAAACCCCGCTCCAGATGGCCTGACGCACCAGAATACCAGGTGTTGTGGGGTTGGGTGAAGGGAAGCGCCAATGCAATAAGTATACGATTGGCAGCGCCAATCCGCTGACGCTAGCTGCACCCAGGAAAAAGAAAAGCCAACGCGGCCCCAGGGTGGGTACGGTGAAGCCGAAGAGTAAGGCCAGGCCGAGAATCCCGAAAATACCGAGAATCAAAGAGACGATGAGAAAAGGCTTGAAAGGGGGGAGTTTAGGGTCGTCCACGCGTACCTCGCTGCTGAAATTATATCGCAACCTTGAAAATAGGTGCTTGTATAAATTGTTGACCATTTGTGGTAGAATATTCGCTAACAACGCTCATCCAGAGAGGTGGAGGGACCGGCCCGACGATACCTCGGCAACCGCTGCAAAATCAGCTGGTGCCAATTCCGGCAGATCGCCCGCACTAACGGGGATTCTGGCAGATGAGAGCAGCCACTCTAACCCTTGGCCTCTCGTATCCAGAGAGGCTTTTGTTTATCGGGAGAACATTATGGAACGCCAATACACCAATCGAAAGTACCTGGACGCTCTGGGACAGCGCGTATTGATTTTTGATGGCGCGATGGGTACCAGCCTGCAAAAAATGAATTTAACCGCCGAGCACTTTGGCGGCGAACGCACCAACGGTTGCAACGACTACCTGGTGGTCACCTACCCGCAGGCCGTCGAGCAGGTTCATCGTTCGTTCCTGGAAGTAGGTGTGGATGTCATCGAAACCGACACCTTCCGCTCGAACCGGTTGACGCTGGGGGAGTACGGTTTGCAGGCGCGCGTCAATGAGATCAATTGCGCGGCGGCGTCAATGGCGCGGCGGCTGGCGGATGAATATTCGACGCCCGATCAGCCGCGTTTTGTCGCCGGGTCGATTGGCCCATCCGGCAAATTGCCATCCATGGACGACCCCGAGCTTTCCAATGTGCCATTCGACGAACTGGTAGATGTTTTCCGCGAACAGGCGGTTGGATTGGCGCAGGGTGGGGCTGATTTGATCCTGATCGAGACCTCGCAGGATATTCTGGAGGTCAAGGCCGCCATCCTGGGGGTACAAAAGGCCTTCGAAGAAACCGGGATTTACCTGCCCATTCAGGCGCAGGTGACACTGGACACGACCGGACGCATGCTGCTCGGCACGGACATTTCCGCCGTGCAGACCATTCTGGACGGGTTGGCGATCGATGTGATCGGGCTGAATTGCTCGACTGGCCCGGAGCACATGCGCGAACCGATCCGCTACCTGGGTGAACAAACCCATCTGCCCGTATCCTGCATTCCCAACGCCGGACTGCCGCTCAACGTGGATGGACAGGCTGTTTACCCGCTGGAGCCTGAGCCGTTTGCTTCGGCATTGGCTGAATTTGTCGAGAAAAATCATATCAACGTGGTAGGCGGCTGCTGCGGCACCACGCCGGATCACCTGCGCCTGTTGGTGGAAAAAGTCGGCGGCGCCAGGCCTTTCCCGCGCCCTGATCTCGAAATCCCGCGGCTGGCATCCGCCATCCAGGCGCAGCCCATGTTGCAGGAGCCGCGGCCGTTCCTCATCGGTGAACGGTTGAATACGCAGGGCAGTCGCAAGTTCAAAGAAATTATTTTGGCTGAAGACTACGACAGCGTGGTGGAAGTCGCCCGGCAGCAACTGGATTCCGGGGCGCACGGTCTGGATATTTGCGTGGCGCTTACCGAACGCGCGGACGAATCGGAGACGATGCGCCGGGTGATCAAAAAACTGGCGCCGGTGATGCGGGTGCCGCTGGTGATCGACAGTACCGAATTGGATGTGATGGAAACAGCACTGAAAACTGCCCCGGGGCGCTGCCTGATCAATTCGACCCATCTGGAAGGCGGGCGTGCACGGGCTGATCGGGTGTTCGGGCTGGCCAGGCGTTACAATGCGGCTGTCATCGCATTGACCATCGACGAAGCGGGCATGGCCAAAACTGCCGAGCGCAAACTGGAGGTCGCGCGAAAAATTTACGACATTGCCGTCGGTGAATATGGGCTGCATCCCATGGACCTGGTGTTCGATGCGCTGACCTTCACCCTGGCGACTGGTGATCCGGAGTTCGCCGATTCCGGCGTGCAAACCATCGGGGGCATTCGCCGCATTAAACAGGAATTGCCGGGTGTGTTGACCTCGCTTGGGGTCAGTAACGTGTCGTTTGGATTGTCGCAAAATGCGCGCGCCATCCTCAACAGCATCATGCTGCATCACTGTGTTTTGGCGGGATTGGATATGGCCATCGTCAATCCGGCGCATATCACGCCTTACGCCGAAATTCCGCAGACCGAACGTGATCTGGCCGAGGATCTAATTCTGAACCGTAAGCCGGATGCGCTGCAGCAGTTTATAGCCGTGGTAGAAGAATCAGGCGTTGGAAGCACCCAGCGCGCCAGCAGCCAGAAAGAAGCTCTGAAGGAATTGACGCCCGAGCTGCGTCTGCACTGGCGCATCCTGCACCGTATGCGCGATGGCGTCGAACAGGATATCGATGAAATCCTGGCGCGCAGCAACGGAAAATCTCGTCACGAGACGGCAGTAGAAATTCTTAACACGGTATTGCTGCCCGCCATGAAGGAAGTAGGCGATAAATTTGGCAGCGGTGAGTTAATTCTGCCGTTTGTGCTGCAATCGGCTGAGGTGATGAAGAAATCCGTCTCTCATGTTGAACAGTTTCTCGAGCGCAAAGAAGGTGTCAGCAAGGGGAAATTGGTGCTGGCAACCGTTTATGGGGATGTGCACGACATTGGCAAGAACCTGGTGAAAACCATCCTGTCCAACAACGGCTATGAAGTGCTGGACCTGGGGAAACAGGTTCCCGCCGAGACCATATTGGCTAAAGCTGCCGAGGTCAATGCCGATGCCATTGGCCTGAGCGCGCTGCTGGTCAGCACCAGCAAACAGATGCCATTGATCGTCAACGAACTGCACCGCCGTGGTCAAAAAATCCCGGTGCTGGTGGGCGGGGCGGCCATTAACAAACGCTTTGGCCGGCGGATTTTGGCTACCGAAAACGGCGAGTTTTACGAAGCCGGTGTGTTTTATTGTAAAGACGCCTTCGAGGGCCTGGCAACCATGGATGCGCTGATGGATAGCCAGCAGCGATCAGGCTTGCTTGAACGTACCCGGCGCGAGTCCGAGATGGAGCTGGGACGGACCAGTCTGAAACCACCTGCTGGTGAGTTGGAGGTTATTTCGAAGGTCCCGGCTGTCGAAAAACTGCCGCGCCCTCCGTCCTGGGGTGCCCGGGTTGTGCATGCGCTACCATTGGATGAGGTTTTTCAATACCTGTCCAAAAATGAGTTGTTCCGCCTGTCGTGGGGCGCCAAAAATACCCACGGTACAGCCTGGGTTAAGTTGGAAGCTGAATTCGAGCAACGACTGGATGCCATGCGGCGCATTGCACTGCGCGAAAAATGGCTGAAACCCCAGGCGGTTTACGGTTATTGGCCGGTTCAATCGGATGGCAATGACTTGATCATCTACGAGCCCGGCAGCGTGCAATCCGGTGTGCCAAGCGAGCAAACGCGCATGACCTTCCCGCGACAAAACTCAGCCGAGGGCTTGTGTCTGGCCGATTACTTCGCGCCGGTGAGTTCTGGCAAAATGGACGTTGTTGCATTCCAGGTAGTTACCGTTGGGCAGGAGGCCAGCCGCCGGGCTGAAAAACTTCAGACTGCAGGCGATTACAGCGAAGCCTATTTTACCCACGGGTTGGGCGTTCAAATGGCGGAAGCGACTGCCGAGTACCTGCACCGTCACATTCGGCGTGAATTGGGACTGGGTGACGAACAAGGCAAACGTTATTCGTGGGGCTACCCGGCCATTCCGGATTTAGCGGATCACGAAAAAGTGTTTGCGCTGCTGCCGGTTGAATCTGAACTTGGCATGGCCCTGACCAGTGCGTACCAGTTGACTCCGGAGCAGTCCACTGCAGCGATTATTGTGCACCATCCGGCAGCGCGTTACTTTAATGTTGGCGAAAGCCGGGTCGAACAGTTATTGGGCCGAGGTTGAAATGGAAACCAGAACCAAATTTTTAGAGAAAATTCAAGCAGACCGACCATTGATCTCCGATGGAGCGATGGGGACTCTGCTGCACCAGCGCGGTGTTTCGTTTGACCAATCCTTCGATGAACTCAACCTGACCAGCCCGGCCCTGGTAGCGGATATCCACCGGGAATACATCGATGCAGGCTCGAATATTATTCAAACCAATACGTTTGGCGCCAATCGCTACAAACTGGCGCAGCACGGGTTGGAAAAACGGGTGAGCGAGATCAACACCAACGCGGTGGAACTGGCGCGGCGGGTGGTTCTTGCGTCCTATAAGGATGTGCTGATCGCCGGCGATGTCGGTCCACTGGGTGTACGGTTAGCGCCGTTTGGCCGCGTCCAGCCTGAAGAAGCCCGCATCGTGTTCCGCGAGCAGATCGACGCATTGATCTCCGCCAATGTTGATTTGCTGATCATCGAAACCATGACCGATTTGTATGAACTGCGCGAAGCGATCCTGGCAGCGCGCGACATCAATTCGGATATCCCGGTGGTGGCCTCGATGACCTTCACCCGAGACGATCGGACGCTGCTTGGCGATGATCCAGCCAAAGTGGCCAGAAAGTTGAGGGAAGCCGGTGCGGATGTGATCGGGGTAAACTGCTCCGGCGGTCCAAATCAGATATTACGCATTTTAAAGCAGATGGTGCAGGCGGTACCGCAGGGGAAATTCTCGGTCATGCCGAACGCCGGTTGGCCGGAACAGGTTGCCGGACGAATCATGTATCCGGCTTCGCCGGAATATTTTGCAGATTACGCCCTGGCCTTCTGGCATGCCGGCGCCTGTCTGATTGGCGGCTGCTGTGGTACCACGCCCAAGCATATTGCGGTGATGCACCAGGCGATTGAAAACGCTCCATCTGGCAGCGCACCCAACGGCTTCACCCTGACTGCGGTGGAACGCGAGGAAGCCGCGCCTGAAGGGATGCAGCCAACCCAACTGGCTGAGAAATTGGCTAACGGGCAGTTCGTTTTCGCGGTCGAGGTGGATCCGCCGCGCGGATTGACCGCGCAGAAGCTGATGGCTGGCTCCAGCCTGCTCAAAGAAGCCGGCGCGGATGTGATCAATGTGGCTGACAGCCCCATGGCGCGCATGCGCATGAGTCCCTGGGCGGTTTGCCGTTTGATTCAGGAAAAAGTTGGTATGGAGACCGTGCTGCATTTCCCAACGCGCGGGCGTAACTTGCTGCGCGTTCAGGGAGACCTGCTGGCAGCCCATGCGCTAGGGGTGCGCAATGTATTCGTGGTTATGGGTGATCCGACTGCCATCGGTGATTACCCGGATGCCATGGACAATTATGACCTGGTTCCTTCCGGGCTGATCAAGTTGATCAAGCAGGGTTTCAACACCGGCGTCGACCATGCCGGCGCGGATATCGGGCAGCCGACGTCGTTTTTTGCCGGCTGCGCCTTGAATCTTACCGCTGCCGATCCTGACAATGAGATCAAAAATTTACGTCGCAAACTGCGCGCCGGCGCCGATTTCATTCTGACCCAGCCGATTTATGATCCTCCAGCTGCAAAAGCCTTCATCGAGCGGGCCGCTGAAGAACTGGGCGGTTTGAAAGTACCCGTGTTGATCGGGTTGTTGCCGCTGGTCAGTGCACGCCATGCTGCTTTCTTGCAGCACGAAGTGCCAGGCATTGAAATTCCGGATGATGTTCAATCCCGAATGACACTTTCTGGTGAGCGGGAAGCCCGTACAGGAATCGAAATTGCGATAGAATTAATCCATCAGATCAAGCAGTTTGCTCAAGGGATTTACCTCATGCCTGCATTTAACCGCTTTGACTATGCAGCTGAAATTATCGAGACCATCCGCGAAGGAAATTGATTCCACCACCTATGCTGCTCACCATCGATATCGGCAATACCAACATCACTCTTGGCTTGTATGAAGGCGTGAAATTAGGCGCCCGTTGGCGTCTGGCGACCGACCATGAGCGGATGCCGGATGAATATGGCATTCAAATCCTCGGATTGCTGCAGCACGGGGGCTGTTCCGTCGCGCAGTTGGATGGCATCAGTATGGCATCGGTCGTCCCGGCACTTACGTCCCGGCTGCAGCAAGCCTGTCGCTGGTACTTTGACCGGCCTTTGCTCACCGTGGATGAAACCATCCATACCGGCATCACGCTGCTGGTGGATGATCCCAAAACGGTCGGGGCAGACCGTATTGTGGATGCAGTCGCGGTTCACAAATTGTACGGCGGGCCAGCGTGTGTGGTTGACTTTGGCACGGCGACCACCTTCGATGCCATCACAGCCAAAGGTGAATACCTGGGGGGAGCGATTGCCCCGGGGATTGGTATTTCTGCCGAAGCGCTTTCTTCACGCACTGCCAAACTGCCGCGGGTCGATTTGCAGATGCCCCCTTCTGTCATTGGCCGCAACACCGTCCACGGCATGCAATCCGGCTTGATGCTTGGCTATATCTCGCTGGTCGAGGGCATGGTCAAGCGTTTCAAGGCTGAACTTGGTCCCAAAATGAAAGTAATTGCCACCGGCGGCCTGGCTGAACTGGTCTCTGAAAACACGAAAGTGTTCGATATCCTGGCGCCGTGGTTAACCCTCGACGGATTGCGCATATTATGGGAACTTAATCAGGAACAACATGCCTAACCCGCTGGCAAACAAACGCATTATTCTAGGGGTCACTGGTTCGATTGCAGCTTACAAAGCGGCAGAAATAGCCTCCCACCTGACTCAAACCGGCGCATTCGTGGATGTGATCCTGACCGAAAGCGCCACAAAGTTCATTACTCCGTTGACCTTTCAGTCTGTAACCGGACGCAAGGCTTATGTCGAAGCCGATCTATGGGGCGGCGAAGGGCATGTCACGCATGTTGGGTTAGGGCGCGCTGCCGAATTATTGGTGATTGCGCCTGCTTCGGCCAACACCATTTCCAGACTGGCGCATGGCTTTGGGGACAATCTTCTCACGCTAACGGCGTTAGCCAGCCATTGCCCACTGCTGCTGGCTCCTGCAATGGACGCCGGCATGTTCGAACACCCGGCTACCCAGGCAAGTGTAAAATTATTGAAAGATCGCGGCGCGGTATTCATCGGGCCGGCGGAAGGCCACCTGGCGTCCGGGCTGGTTGGACCAGGGCGGATGGTTTCGCCTGCGGAAGTGATCGCTGCAGCCCGGTGGGCGCTCAGCCGCAAAGGCCCGCTGGCGGGTAAAAAGGTGGTGGTTACGGCCGGCGGCACTCAGGAGCCGATCGATCCGGTGCGCCTGGTGACCAACCGTTCTTCCGGCAAACAGGGTTATGCCGTTGCCTGGGCAGCACAGGATGCCGGCGCGGATGTCACCTTGATCACCACTGTGAATTTACCCGCTCCCTGTTTTGCTAAAATCATAGCGGTGCAGACAGCGGATCAAATGCACAGAGAGGTCAAAAAAGCGACCGCCGACGCCGATCTACTGGTTATGGCGGCTGCCGTGGCTGATTTCAGGCCGGCGCGTGCGGCGACGGATAAGATCAAGAAGGAAAAAGGGCTGCCGGAAATTGAAATGGAGCCGACCATTGATATTCTCCAGTCCATCGGCGAAGAAAGGGAGAAACATGGGTGGCCCAAACGAGTAGTGGGGTTTGCCGCCGAGTCGCGTGACTTGCTGGACAATGCTGCTGCCAAATTGCAGCGCAAGCGCCTGGATATGATCGTTGCCAATGATATTAGCCGACCAGATGCCGGGTTCGAGGTGGATACTAATCGGGTGACATTCCTTTTTCCAGACGGTACCGCCATCCCGCTGCCAAAAATCAGCAAAGAAGAAGTAGCGGAAGCAGTTATTGACCGTACATTGGTGTGGTTCAAGAATTCGTAATCACAATATAATTGGCATCAAGGGCAGGCAAGGTAATGCAAATACTGGTTATTTCTGATATTCATGCAAACTTTACCGCGCTTGATGCTGTTTTAGCTGACGCGGGTCAGGTCGATGCAGTCTGGTGTCTGGGAGATTTGGTCGGCTACGGTCCTGATCCGGAAGTGTGCGTTGAGCGCATCCGACAACTGCCCAATACAGTTTGCTTGCTTGGCAACCATGATGCGGCTGTGCTTGGCAAATTGGATCAGGAAGCCTTCAACCATGAGGCCAATATCTCGGTCAGTTGGACGCGTGATCAGCTTTCCCCGGCCAGTCTGGGTTTTCTCCAGGGGCTTCGCACCCGGGTTGAAACACAGAATGTAACATTGAGCCACGGCAGTCCGCGTAACCCGATCTGGGAGTATCTGCTCGACATTAATACGGTTTTATCCAATTTTTCATTTTTCAAAACGCCAATTTGCATCGTCGGTCATACTCATATTCCGATCATTTATACCCACAACGGCAACGGGACAGTGGACTGGAGTATTCCCCAGCCGGGCGTCCTTACTCCGATCCAGGGGCGAGCCATCCTAAACCCCGGGTCAGTTGGCCAGCCGCGCGATCGCAATCCAATGGCAGCCTATGCAATCTATCACTCAGACGAAAACAGTTGGGAAGCCCGTCGCGTGGAATATGATATTGCCAGCGTTCAAAAGCGGATTTCTGCTGCTGGTCTGCCCTTCCGCCATGCTGCTCGCCTGATGGATGGCTGGTAAACGGAACTTTCTCTGGGTTCTCAGCGTCTATTTCCCATAACCCGATTGCCCAAAGGAGAAGAGAAATGATCAAGCGCACCTTGTTAGTCCTGATAATTGTTGCGGCGCTGCTTACAGGCTGTTCGGCCGCGAAAACCACCGATAGCCGTGAATCAGGTGGGTTCGAGGCCCCAAACCTGGGCGCACCAGAACCTATGCCAGCCGCTGACTACGCTATCGAACCGAGCCAACCCATACTCCAGGAAGAGAAAATCCAAAATCTCACCGAACGGATGGTCATACGTAACGCCAGTCTTTCCATCGTCGTGGTGGATCCGGCCGCTGTCATGGACGATATTATGGCCATGGCCAATGGCATGGGCGGGTATGTTGTCGATTCGAATCTTTACCAGACAACCACCTCCGCTGGGATCGAGGTGCCAGAGGCTCGGGTGACCGTGCGCGTACCGGCTGACCAACTGGATGCTGCCCTGACGCAGATCAAAGCGCACGTCGAAGACCCGGTCAATGACATTTTGTTTGAAAATATCTCCGGTCAGGATGTGACCCAGGAGTATACGGACCTGCAATCCCGCCTGCGCAATCTGGAAGACGCCGCTGAACAGTTGCGCGAAATTCTGGACAATGCCATTCGCACCGAAGATGTTTTGACGGTCTTCAACGAATTAAAAAATGTCAACGAGCAGATCGAAGTGCTCAAGGGGCAGATCCAATACTACGAACAGTCTTCCCGACTTTCAGCCATCAGCGTAACCATTCAGGCTAAAGAGGGCGTTCAACCCATTAACATTGGCGGTTGGGAGCCCCAGGGTGTTGCGCGTGACGCGCTGCAGAGCCTGGTTCGTGCCTATCAATGGCTCGCAGACGTTGCTATCTGGCTTGTCGTTTTCTGCCTGCCGATCGCAATCCCGGTTGGACTGGTGGTGTTCTTCGTGGTGCGCGGCATCCGCAAGTGGAATCGCGGGCGCAAGGCAATAAAGGCCGTTCTACCCGAGGTCAAGTCTGGAGAGTAATGGAACGTTCAGTTTGACCTGAGCGGAAAATATATACACATGATCAGGGGCGTCCGGTTAGGCGCCCCTGATCGGTTTGAAGGTCATGTTGGGCAAGCTTCAGCTTGCCCTCTGGACCTGACGGTTGTTATGCATGGACAAACTAAAGCTTATCCTACATCAAATTGGCATGCTGACCGACAGGTAGGGTAAGCTTCAGCTTGCCTAGCTTGACTTGGTCAATGGCAAGCTCGGACAAACTAAAGTTTATCCTACATCAGATTTGCTTGCTAATCGACTGGTGGGGTAAGCTTCAGCTTGCCCCACGGACCGGGCGGTTGTCATGCCTGGATAAACTAAAGTTTATCCTACATCTACTTAGCTTGCCGACCAACAGGTAGGGTAAGCTTCAGCATGCCTACCGAACCGTGCGGTTGTCATGTCTGGACAAACTAAAGTTTATCCTACATCAAATCGGCATGCTGACCGACAGGTAGGGTAAGCTTCAGCTTGCCCCAACGGACCGGACGGTTGTCATGCCTGGGCAAACTATAGTTTACCCTACATAAAACGTCATCCTGCTTGTTGGGCAATTAACAATCGAATGCATCGACGCTACCGGCCGGCATAATTGTCGTCCCAAATAATTTCGATTTGTGCCGACCGGTCAACCGTCAGATTAAACCGGAACGCACCGTCGCCCAACTCCTGCGATTCCACCGGCTTGCCCTCGCATTCCGCATGGGTGGGCGCGGATGGCAAGTAAAGTTGGACAAATCCCTCTGCTTGACGGCCCAGGTCAACCGAAAACCGCAAGCGCTGCGGTTCTGATGCCCATTCAGCTATCTCGCAACCCTGTGAAAAATGCAGGTTACCCCCCAGGTAAAGCGGGTCAGAATCATCCATGCAGGGAATTACAGCTGCCAGAACTGCACCGTGCGCGGGTATGGCTGGCATCTTAAGCGCGCTACCTGGCGTGTATTGAAAAATTTGCTCATCCCAAAATAAACTGACCCAGCAAGGCTGGTCGGACAGTTTAAAATCGGCGGGATTGAAATCCCAAGCCTGGGCGGTATCCCTCCAATTAAATGTAGCGATTACTGTCCATTTCCCCTGCGCGCCTGAAAGCGGCAGCCGTAACCGGGTAGGAGCGGTTTCCACCAGTAAATCCAATACCTCCGCGCGTTGGCCAACCACCGGCAGCAAGATTTGCGCGATCCTCAGCCGGTCAGTCGGCAGAACAGTCAGATCATCCGAAATCAGCAGAGACCCGCCGGTGACGCTGATAGCCGTTGCCAAAGATTGGATTTCGGCCAGAGTCAACCGAGTATCCGGGCGAACCAGCAGGCAATCCGGATCATTGGCCCACCAGCGGTTGTGCAGGGGAGCCCGGGTCAGGATATTATGCAGCGAATTACGCGCGGAAGGCACCGCCGGCTCATTCTTGAAAAGGAAACGAATCCCTTTAATCTCGGGTTCCCATGAGCCATTGACGTCTGCTCCGATGCGCATGGCATCCACCAGGCCAATCCCTGACCCGAGCGGCAACCCGCAACCTACCAGATAGGTCTGGACGCCGGCCGCTGCCCGAATGGCCTCCATCCCTTGACGCATGATCTGCGCGCGCGTGCGGGTTGGGTCATGGCGCAGGCCGGGTAGGGCAGCCGCGTACAGGAAGTCCAGCTTCAGGTAGGGGAAGCCCCATTCATGGATTGCAGTTCGCACCGGTTCGCAGGCAGCCTCCAGAGCGCCCGGGACGGTCAGGTCAAGGCCGGTAGTCAGCGTGTTCCAGCCAAAACCGGCGTTGACCGCTCGGCCGCGCTTATTTCGCAGGATAAATTGAGGATTGTTGCGCGCAAATTCCGAACGCGGATGCAAAATGAACGGCGCCAGCCATAAACCCGGAATGCAACCGTGTGCAGATATTTCCCGAGCCAGCGGCGCGACCCCATCGGGAAAACCAGGCTTGAAAGAAAACCAATCGCCAACCATTGTCTCGAATCCATCGTCGATTTGAAGCAATTCAAGCGGGAGTCGGGCGCGGGCAGCCGTCAACGCTGTTAGATTAGCCTGGACGTCCGGCGCTGAAAGCCGCGTGTAATATTGATACCAGGAACACCATCCGGTGGGAATCTGGCGAATCTTTTCTCTGGTTACACTGTGTTCACGCGCAACCGCTTCCAGGTATTCGCGCAGCGGATCGGGGTCATCGGTCGAAAAAGGGGTAATGACCGCCCAATCGGTTTCGATCGCTTTATCCGGGTCAAGGCGGGCGCCGTCGCTGGTCCACATTGCCAGCGATGGGCGATCGTAGAGGACAGCCTCGATGGTGCCAAAATGCTTCTTTTGTGACAGGAACCCGGCAACCAATCCTATTTTCGATTTCAAGTCTGCCAGCGCGCCAAAAAAATCGGCCGTGTAATAACCTGGCATCCGTAATGCGGGTGTACCGGGGTTGATGATCATCGGCTGCTGCAAAAAACCGAGCCGTGAAATGCGCATGGGTTGGCCGTTGGGGAAAGCGCCGGTTGGTGACCAGGACTGCCAGCCGTTACTGTAAAACGACCACTGGGGGTTGGGTGGAAAATCAAGTGAACCGAATTTATCCTGGCCGCCGACTCGCAGAAACTCGATTTTGTCGATGCGAATGGCTTCCCGGCTGGTATTCTCGAGCCGGATTTTCCACAAAAACAATGGGTGGTCCTGACTGAGCGCGAAGGTAACTGTGACTTTCAGACCCGGATGCGGTAAGGTTTGCTCTACCTGGAGACTCAGCATTTCACCATGAGCGCCCATGTCAGGGGCTTCGCCGACCGGTGCATGGATATCCCAATGATCGAGCGGCAACGTAATTTTGCTGCCCGGCTGACTGGTTTCTATTCGCATCTGGCACCCGGACAGGGCAATCCGATTGGCGCCGGCGCTTTGCAGGTCGAATTTTCCGGTTTCGGGATGCAGTGTAAGCAGGAAATGGTTGGATGACAGTGTTGTTGGCATGGTTGTCGCATCCTAAATCTTAGAATCAATCCAATTGCCTGACGAGTGGATTATACTTAAACAAGATAGTCAGGATAATCCGGAGAGGGGCCGAATCCACGTCTGCGCTACCATTTTCATATCAGGGGTTTGATCCGCAGCATGAAGCATCAATTTATCGCCTTTCAAACGGTCATCCCGCAAACTTACCAGTTATCCTATCAGATTTTTCTGCCAGGTGATTACGGGGTTGAACCCGGACGCACCTGGCCATTGATTTTATCGCTGCACAGCGCATCTGCCCGCGGAACCAACCCGGAAGAAATCCTCAAAGCAGATTTACCCGCCACTATCGAAGCCGGAGTTGAATACCCGTTCGTTGTGGTCGCGCCTCTTTGCCCGGCAGAGACCTGGTGGTCAGATTACCTTCCAGCTCTGGATGTTCTTTTGAAAGAGGTATGCGACCGGTATTCGGTCGACCAGAATCGGGTCGCGGTGACCGGTGTCAGCATGGGTGCATTTGGTGTCTGGCATCTTGGGGCTACCTACCCGAACCGGTTTTCCGCTCTGGTCCCGATCAGCGGCGGCGGAGCCTGGTTTTACGGCTTTCCCGAACGCGCCCGGACGTTGGCGGCCGTCCCGATGTGGATCTTCCACGGCGATGCCGATCCCATCATTCCGCTACGGGAAGCGGTGGTTCTTGCCGAAGAACACAAGGCTGCCGGTGCCAATTCACGTTTGACGATCATCCCTGAAGGCGGCCATGACATCTGGAAACAGGTTTACCGCATGCCGGAATTGATCAGTTGGCTGGCAGAGCAGAAGCGGATTCCAGGATAATAAACTAACAATACGCTCCAGTATGTTGAAGCGTATTGTTTTTAATCCATGCTAAAACGGTTACAATCTGGGCAATAAAATGCCCTGCTGGTTCTGATACTTGCCCTTTTTATCCGCATACGAAATTTCACAGGGTTCATCGCCTTCGAAGAACAACACCTGGGCAATGCCCTCATTGGAATAGATTTTGGCGGGCAAGGGGGTGGTATTGGAGATTTCGAGCGTGACATAACCCTCCCATTCGGGCTCGAAGGGCGTCACATTGACAATGATACCGCAGCGGGCGTAGGTCGATTTGCCAACACAGATTGTCAGCACGCCGCGCGGAATATGGAAATACTCCACAGTGCGCGCCAGTGCGAAGGAGTTCGGCGGAATCACGCATACATCCCCTTTGAAGTCGATCATCGATTTAGGGTTGAAATCTTTGGGGTCCACGATTGCGGAAAAAACATTGGTAAAAATTTTATATTCGTCTGCCACGCGGATATCGTACCCGTAAGACGAAACTCCATATGAGATGACCCCATTGCGCTTTTGGCCATCCTCGAACGGGTTAATCATGTTGGCTTCCAGCGCCATCTTGCGAATCCAATGATCGGGTTTGAGACCCATGTTGAATAAGTGTCCTTTCGAAATGGGATTAATCGAGGTTCATTCCGCCGCGTTCGGCCAACAGTGCGAGCAGGCGTTTTTCGAGTTCAACGGATTGGTTTTCCACCGCGCGAATTTCATCGAGCAGGGAGATTTTAGCAGCTTCGTCATCCAATCCGTTCGTATTGATGCGCACATTGTACGCTGCGCAGGTCAGGGCGGCGCGCGCCAGGGTGGCTCCGGAAGCAGCATCGGATATGGCATTGAGGTTGCCAAGTTCGGCAGCCTGCAACGCCAGCCCTTGCACGGCCAGGCAGTGCTTGGCGGCTTCCAGCGGCACCAGGGCGGCTACTAGGGTCGCAGATTGAATCGCCTGGTTGCGTGCTTCGATTTGTTCTGGCGTATCTTTTGGCAGCTTGAAGGCTTCCATCACCGCGATGAAAGAGTCTGAATCGCGCTGGACGCCGGCGGCTAGGTCAGCGCGCAGGGCTTCGGCCTTTTCGACCAGCGCCCACATTCGCTCTTTGACGTTTTCGTATTTCTTCTTTCCCAGCGTGACCCTTGCCACCATGGCAACCAGCGCTGCCGCCGCAGCACCGGTATGCGCCGCTGCCGAACCGCCGCCCGGGGTTGGATTGGCGGATGCCAGTTCATCCAGGAAGGATGCTTCCGGGGCGCTTGCTGCAGTCCCAACAGCGCGCATCATTTGCATCATGCGCTGCTCGAGAATTTGCTCGGCTGAAAAACCATCCAACTGCATATACCAGGTAGCAGCGTCGTTGAGCGCTTCCTGTGGAATCAAACCGACCAGTTCTGAATGGTGTATGGCAACACCATAGCGTTCCGCTTCCCGCCGGATCATTTCGACCACCCGCGCCAGCGGAGTTTGGCGGTAATTGGTCATGTTCATCGACACTTGCGCGCGGCCTTCCACCAAAACGCCCATCCCTTTGACAAAACGCATTCCGCCTGAAGAATGGCGTACGACGCGGGCAATTTTCTGAGCAATCGAGGTATCGTTGGTAGTCAGGTACACGTTAAAAGCAATCAACGGCTGGCGCGCGCCAATGACGGTCGCCCCCGCTGTGCCAAGGGTGCTTGGCCCAAAGTCCGGTTTACGTTCGGGGTGGATATTGATTTCTTCTTTAAGCGCTTCGTACTGCCCGCGGCGAATGTTCTCCAGATTGGTACGTTCGGGGGCAGTTGCAGCTTCCTCGTAGAGATATACGGGAATGTTCAACTCGCTGCCGACGCGTTTACCCAACCGGCGCGCCATTTCGACGCATTCCTGCATGGTGACGTCGCTGATGGGCACAAAGGGGACTACATCGGTAGCGCCAATGCGCGGGTGGGCGCCGGTATGTTCATCCAGGTTGATCAGTTGCCCGGCTTTGGCAATCGCCTGAAAAGCAGCTTCTTCCACCGCTGCCGGCGCGCCGATTAGGGTGATCACCGTGCGATTGTGGTCCATGTCGGAGTGGCGGTCGAGGACATGTACCCCTGGGACGGATTCGAGCGCGCTGAGAATCTCGGCTACAACCTCGGGGCGACGGGCTTCCGAAAAATTCGGGATGCACTCAACGATAGGATTCGGCATTTTCACCTCAAGGCGATGGGATGGTAATATTATATCCAGAAGTAAGCGCTGATGGCGGAGGAGGTGACCATGTGCGGACGCTATTCACTAACTTTGGAACCGGTCGAACTACGACAGGCTTTTGGCCTTAGCGAGATGCCGGAAGAATTGATGCCGCGCTATAACATTGTTCCCACACAGCCGGTAGCGGTCATTACGGATGCCGCTGCTCGCACGGTGGAGTTTATGCGTTGGGGATTGGTACCCTCTTGGGCGAAAGACATTTCGATCGGCAGTAAATTGATCAACGCTCGCGCGGA
The DNA here is from genome assembly GCA_001796355.1 of Chloroflexi bacterium GWB2_54_36. Classification (GTDB taxonomy): domain Bacteria; phylum Chloroflexota; class Anaerolineae; order Anaerolineales; family Anaerolineaceae; genus Bellilinea. The sequence goes on from MGMG01000025.1 coordinate 23,894, forward strand.
GACAGTGACTGAAAAACCGTCCTTTCGCAGCGCTTTTGCCCACCGCCGCTGCCTGATTCTGGCGGACGGGTTCTATGAATGGCAGAAGACTGGAACGAAGAGTCCGTCGATCCCGTATTATTTACACCTGACAAATGGTGGGCCGTTCGCATTTGCCGGGCTGTGGGAGTTCTGGCAGTCGCCGGAGGGCGATGAACTGAAGACCTGCACCATCATCACCACCGAAGCCAATGCCCGGGTTGCGCCGGTGCATGACCGCATGCCGGTGATTTTGAACCCACAGACTGTCTGGAACTGGCTAAGGGACGGGTCGAATGAGTCGCTGCTGAAATTGTTGCGGCCGTATCCAGCCGAGGAAATGACCGCCTACCGCGTCAGCCGCATGGTCAATGATCCGGGCAAGGATGTTGCTGCGTTAGTCAAGCCGCAAACCGAGTGGGGCAGCGAGATATTTTGAATATTGGGCGCTCAATTCCTTGACCGCTGCCGGGTAGGATGGTAGAATTTCGCTCGTTGCCGCCCCCATCGTCTAGGGGACCAGGACGCAGCCCTTTCAAGGCTAAAACGAGAGTTCGAATCTCTCTGGGGGCACAAAATCCGCGTAAGCGGATTTTTTATTTCTCACCACGGAGACCACAGAGCACACGGAGAAGGCCCCTCGTTTTTTATGAGAAGGCAGGTGAGAGGTCGCCCGCGAAAGCGGGTGGTATTGTTTCACCACGAAGGCGCGGAGTACGCGGAGAAAACCCCTCCTTTTTATGAGAGGGCAGGTGCGGGTCCTTTGGTTTCCTACTTTACCCCAACTTCTTGCCGCAGTTCGGGCAGAACTTGGCGCCCATGGTTTCCGTGCCGCACTCGGGACAATGAGTCACCAGCGGCTTGACTTCCATCTTTTCGCCGCAGTTTGGGCAGAATTTCGCGCCGTGCGTTTCGGTGCCGCATTTCGGGCAGGTTGACACGCTTGGCTGTATCATTGCCGTACCGCATTCCGGGCAGAATTTAGTGCCTGCCGGGGCGGTGGCGCTGCAACTTGGGCATTTAGCTGTGGTGATCTCCTGGGCGCGGCTGACCGCGTCCGAGACGCCTTTCAAAGCGTCACCTAATCCGAACGCGCTGGCAAAACCTTTTAGGGCAGCTCCAGCCTGCGTCCCGCGTGATTCGGCAATCTCGCCCTGACGCGGGCTGTCGTCATTGCAGAATCCTGCCTGCGAATCGAAATCCGACAGGCACACGACGCGGCTGCAGGTTGGGCACTGGCGGAAATGCATCTCTACCTGTTCCCAGGCTTTTTCCAGTTGACCCTGATCCAGCTTCATGGAATAACGGGCATCCTCGCCAACGACGCTTTCAGCCACCTGCTGCCCAACCAGAGGAACTTTCCTCAGCAGCCCACCCAGAGCTTGCTTGCCAAGGTCCTGTTTGATCACCTGGCCAATATTAGGCTGGCTGCGAAATTCCCGCCCGCAGCTATCGCAATAAAAAATTGCATACGGACCGGCGCCATCATTGCGCACATCATAATTCGGCATACGCGTGAAAGTTGCCATGCTGCTCTCCTGAGTTTTGTTGAATTAATGGGGACACATTCAGTTTAACCAGTTGATCCATCTTGTCAAGAAAAAATAAACCAGATTTTGCAACCGTTGAAAATTGTGCAGGTTTAGCGCCGCCTAATGTCCGTATAATAAAATGGTGAGGGATGGACTACCCGGATTCGTAAACAACCCCTGAAAGCGATTTAGGGAGGGAATCTGCAATGAATAGTCCGAATTTAATAAAAGAATCGACACTGGACTGGCTGCTCGATCCGGCTGATCCTGGCGCAGCATACCTTGCTATGCGTGACCTGTTGGATTTGCCTCCGGATGATCCATCCCTCATCTCCGCTCGCATGAAAGCACATACCGCTGGACCCATAGCGCAAGTTCTGGATGCCATGAGCGAGCCAGGATACTGGGAAGGGCCAGGTCCAGGGTATAACCCCAAATACTTTTCAACGGTATGGGCGCTCAACTTGCTGGCTCAACTTGGTGCTTCAGCCAGTCAGGATGAGCGCATCCAGCGGGCGTGCCGGTATTATCTCGATCAGGCGCTGACACCTTACGGGCAAATATCAGCCTCTGGCGCTCCTTCGGGGACGGCTGATTGCTTGCAGGGCAATATGTGTTGGGCTTTGACCGTGATGGGTTTCAATGACCCAAGTGTGGATAGGGCTTTCGAATGGATGGCGCGCAGCGTTACTGGTGAAGGAATCGCACCGATGGGCCAAAAGGACGCCGGAGTGCGTTATTATGCGGGGAAGTGCGGGCCGTTATTTGCCTGTGGTGCAAATGACGGCGCGTCCTGTGCCTGGGGGGCGGTCAAAGTGTTGATGGCATTTGCCGCTCTGCCGCTTGAACGTCGCACTCCCCTCGTCAATACCGCAATCAAAGCCGGGGTCGATTTTATTTTCACTATCGACCCGGCGACAGCCGAATACCCGCATCCATACGCCCCAAAAACGAGCGGGAACTGGTGGAAGTTCGGCTTCCCGGTATTTTACGTCACCGATTTGCTGCAACTGGTGGAAGCCATAGTTGGGTTGGGCTACGGCCAGGATCCGCGTCTGGCAAATGCGCTGCAGATCATTCGTGATAAGCAGGATTCAAACGGACGATGGCTGTTGGAATACGACTACCAGGGCAAAATCAAGGCTGATTTTGGCAAAAAGAAAGAAGCCAATAAATGGGTTACCTTACGGGCTTTGAGGGCGCTAAAAATGGCGAGCTGTTAACCAAACAGAATGGAATTCAATTCCCGGAGGAACATTTATTATTCTTGCTGGTGACATGACATTCGCACCAGTTAGCCAGGTTAGCACTAGCGTAGGATTGACCTTGTCAATTTGCCTTTGCCACTACGTAGATATACTGCAGCGGGGTCGAACCCGTGTTCTTGACATCGTGTTCGGTATCAGGCGGACAATATAAGACCGAACCGACCTTCATTTCTAGATGTTTGCCGTCGCTTAGCATAAACAACCCCTCGCCCTCTAACAATATGAGAAGCTCTTCATTGCTTTTAGTGCTGTGTTTTCCAACAGTCTTGCCTGGCTGAAGTACAACCTTGCCCGATCGCATCGATATACTTTCGGGTGAGCCACCCAAAAGCTGAACATATTCTTTTTCCCCTGCATCTGCATTGATAACCTTTGGCTCGGGTTTCATTCTATTGATCCTCTTCCTTGGTAAACAAAACAGGTATCCACCATTTTTACTTGTGATTAATGTAATTGTCACCACCCCGAAAATAATTCCAGTGTTTAATAAATTCAGTTTTTTAACCTGGCGACCCGTGCACGACCAGCATGAACTCGCCTTTGCGCGGCCCGATGGCTTTTTTGACCTCAGCCGGCGTGCCGCGCACGATCAACTCTGTTTCCTGGGTCAGGTCAAAGCCAAGCGTCAACCGCTGACCTTTGCCAAAGGTTTTTTCCACATCGTCCAGCAGGGCTGCCAACCGGTAAGGCGTGTCCATCAGCACCACCGGCAAACGCAGCCCGCGCAGACGGGTCAATTCCTGGCGGCGTTGGTCGGGAACCCGTGAGAGAAACCCGCCAAAAACGAATTTGCCCAGCTTGAAGTCGAGGATCGAGAGCACCGCCATCAATGAGGAGGGTCCCGGAATGGGTACCACCTGCAGCCCGCTCATACTGGCTTCCTGAATCAAATAGGCGCCCGGGTCGGCGAAAACCGGTGTGCCGGCGTCCGATATCAAAGCAAAACTTTCCCCCTTGAACATGCGAATGACCAGGTCAGCAGTCGCCTCGGCCTCATTATGCTCATTGAGCGTGATCAATTCACGCTCTGGCAAATCCAGCCTTTTCAGAAGCGTGCTGCCTTCCCGCCGTTCTTCGCAAATAACTCCGTCAACTTCTTTGAGAATATCCAACGCCCGCAAGGTGATGTCGCGCGGGTTGCCAATTGGAGTGGCTACGATATATAATTTACCGACTTTTGTCATAGAATGGATTATATTATCCTTCAGCCATAACGGTTGAATATCGGGGCTTTCGCTCTCATTCTTGTTAGATGGATGGCTCCAATCAGGGAGGCCTATGATTAACTTCTTTATGAACTTCAGCCCGGTCATTCAGGCGCTATTTGCGACCCTTTTTACCTGGGGTGTGACAGCGCTTGGGGCTGCCGGGGTATTCCTTGCAAAGGATATTCATCCACGTACATTAAACGGCATGCTTGGCTTTGCCAGCGGCGTCATGATAGCCGCCAGTTATTGGTCGTTGCTCGCGCCGGCGATCGCCATGTCCGAAGGCGGCGCAATGCCCAGTTGGCTGCCGGCACTGGTCGGGTTTTTGCTGGGTGGGGGATTCCTGTATATCGTCGACCAGATATTACCACACCTGCACATCCAGGCGCTAGCGGTTGGCGAAACCGAGGGTATTAAGACCTCCTGGCAGCGTTCGGTTCTATTAACCCTGGCAATCACGCTGCACAATTTGCCGGAAGGTCTGGCGGTGGGCGTGGCATTTGGCGCAGCAGCCTCAGGACTTACGAATACAACCACCGCATCCGCCATCGCGCTGGCGATCGGGATTGGTATCCAAAACTTCCCGGAAGGATTGGCAGTCTCGGTTCCGTTAAGGCGTGAGGGCCTTTCTCGCAGAAAATCCTTCCTATTGGGTCAGGCGTCCGGTATGGTGGAGCCGCTGGCAGGCATGTTGGGTGCCGCTGCTGTATTTTTTATTCAGCCACTTTTGCCATACGCGCTAGCTTTTGCCGCCGGCGCTATGATCTATGTCTGCGTCGAGGAATTAATTCCAACCGCGCAGTCCGGGAAGTATTCCGATATCTCGACCCTGGGTGTCATGCTCGGATTCGCGGTGATGATGCTGTTGGATGTGGCGCTCGGATAATTCCGCATGAAGTTATCGCGAGTCACCCGCATTACCTTCCTGCTGACCGGCTTTTTCGCGCTGGATAAAGTAGTGGGATTTGTTCGCCAGGTGGTCATTGCGCGTCAGTTTGGCCTTTCTGCTGAATTGGATGCCTTCAATGTTGCGAACAATCTGCCTGATCTGCTGTTTGCGTTGATCTCGGGCGGTGCTTTGGCATTAGCCTTCATCCCGGTTTTGACCGAACAGCTTAGCCGAGACGGAAGTTCGACGGCCTGGGATCTGTTCAGCAAGATTACCAACCTGGCTTTCCTGGTAACGGGAGCGCTGGCGATTGTGGTGGCCATCGTCGCACATCCGCTGGTGCGCTGGGAACTCGGGATTGCCCCCGGTTTTAATGAGCAGCAGCAGGTGCTGGTCACCAACCTGATGCGGCTTAACCTGTTCGCCACGCTGATTTTCTCGATCAGCGGTTTGGTGATGGCAGGTTTGCAGGCCAATCAGCATTTTCTTCTACCAGCCATTGCGCCGCTGCTCTACAATATCGGCCAAATTTTTGGAGCAGTGATCCTCTCTCCTGAGCAAGGTTATGCCATCGGCCCGATGACGCTGCCGGCAATGGGCCTGGGAGTTTACGGCCTGGTTTACGGCGTAATTATTGGCGCATTGCTGCATCTTGGCATCCAGATCCCCGGGTTATTGAAATACAAATTCCATTGGAGTCCTGGCCTGGGACTCAAGACAGAGCCGGTGCGCAAAGTGCTGCGGCTGATGGGTCCGCGTCTGGCAACCATGTTCTTTATCCAGCTGATTTTTCTGGTGCGGGATAATCTGGCGTCCCGCCTGGAAGCCGGTGCGGTTACGGCGTTAACTTACGGTTGGATGCTCTTTCAAGTGCCGGAGACGCTCATCGGGACGGCAATTGGCACCGCGTTACTGCCAACGCTGGCAGAACATGCTGCCATGGAACGCCGCGAAGAATTTCAACAGTCCATCGAACGCGCAGTGCGGGTGCTGATCGCTTTGACGCTGCCGATTGCGGTCATCCTTTCCTTTGGGCTGAAGCCGCTGCTGGCGCTGGCTTTTGGTTTCGATGCGGTTGGCACCGACTTGCTGATGTGGGTGACGCGTGCCTACCTGGCCGGGCTGCTCGGTCAAAGTCTGGTCGAGGTGTTTGCCCGCTCCTTCTACGCTCGGCAAAATGCGCTGACACCACTGGCGGCTGCCGGATTCACTCTGGTGCTCTATATCGTGCTGGGAACACAGCTTTACCGGGTACTGGGCGCGGCGGGTATCAGCCTGTCCGATTCGATTGCATTCACGGCGGAGGCAGTATTGTTGCTGGTGCTGCTCAATCGTAAACTGATTGGATCGGTGAAAGCGGGGGGCAGCCTGCTGCGCGCCTTTTTAGCTGCTGCTGCCAGCGGTGCCGTCGTCTGGTTGTTAATGGCCTGGTTAGCCGGCCAGAATCCGCTATTGCAGAGCGGGGTCGCGCTCACGGCCGGTATGCTGGTAGCTATTCCATTGGTATGGCCTGAGCTACGCCTGATTCTGCGTTTATAGTGGGGTATAATTGCCCGCATGACACTGCCAGACCCCATCGAACCGGCTCCAGGTGAAGGAATTCAGGCTGAGACCGGGCAAGTTTCACTAAAAAAACGCCACCGTATGGGTGTGTATCTCATCGGAATCCTGATTTTGCTCATCGGGACTGGGCTAGGTGGTCTGTTAGGGTATCGGGCCGGCGTAAACCTGCGGTTGCAGGCCCAGCTGGACCAAAAGGTGATGGTTGCCACCAACCAGTATCAACTTGGCCTGGTGGATTTGCAGGCAGGCCGCTATGAAACGGCTAAAAAGCGCTTCGAGTATGTCATCCATACCGATCCTAATTTTCCCGGCGCTGCTGACCAACTTGCACGTGCCATGCTGGAAATGTCACTGGCCCTGACACCCACACCAGAACCCACACCGACCCTGGCGCCAACGCCTGATCTACGCGGCGAAGCCGAAATATTCGCCAATATTCAGCAATCCATGGCCAACCAGGATTGGAAAGGTGCAATTGCTTCCATCGAGGCGCTGCGTGATTTGAATCTCACCTACCGGGCGGTTGACCTGGATGGTATGTACTACATTTCATTGCGTTTCCTTGGCGTTCAGAATATCCTCAATGAGGGCGAATTGGAGGTTGGCATTTATCACCTGACGCTGGCCGAACGCTTTGCCCCGCTGGATGTGGATGCCAATAATTATCGCATCTGGGCGCGGCAATATATTGCCGCCGCCAGTTTTTGGAAGATCGATTGGCCGAAGGTGATTGCCTATTTTGCTGAAATTTACCCGGCGCTGCCCAATCTGCGCGATTCTTCCGGCATGACTGCCACCGAACGTTACCGCCAGGCATTGATCGGTTACGGCGATAAGCTGGTGATGGACTCCCTGTATTGCGATGCGCAGATTCAATACGAAGCAGCCTTGCAATTTTCCAGCCCGCCCGATTTACAAACCAAGGCCACCTCTGCGGCTGAAATGTGCGCTGGCGGACCGCCGCCTGCTGAGAACGGAGCGACGCCGGTTCCAACCGTCACCCCGACGCCTGGCACCTTGACGCCTGGAGTCCCCACGTCTTTGGAGACTCCAACCTTGGTCGAAACCACTCCGACTCCCTGATCCCGGTCTAAATCTTTAAGGAGCTTGACAGTGGACCTTCCGGATTTTGGCCTGGCGCTGGCCTACTGGCTGCATATCGTTGCCACTGTCACCTGGGTTGGTGGTTTGATCGCATTATCGGTGCTGGTCATTCCGGCGGCCGGGCGCACGCTGCAGCCCGGTGATTACGCCGCGCTGCTTGACCGCTTGCAGGCAGGGCTACAACGGATTGGCTGGTTGAGCCTGGCGGTGCTGGTCGCTACAGGCATGTTCCAGATGAGCGCCCATCCGGCCTATGGGGGGTTTTTAGCAATATCCAATGCCTGGTCGGTGGCGATTCTGATTAAGCATATTTTGATCGGCCTCATGGTTCTTATGGGGGCTTATTTGACCTGGGGAATCATGCCGTCCTTGCGGCGGATGGCGCTGCTGCGCGCTGCCGGACATAATTTGGATGCTGCAAAAGACCTGGCGTTGCGCAAACGCGAATCGCTAGTGTTGACGATCAATATTGTCCTGTCCCTCGTCGTGTTGTTGCTGACGGCGATCGCTCGCGCGGCGTAATATGTTTGTTGCTATGCTGACCGAAGAAGTAGGGTGCGTTCGGTTTTCGCGGTTTTTGCGCCCTGTGGGTGAACGCACCTTGAGGTATTTCATCCATTAAATTGGTGCGTTCGCCCCAAGTCTCTCGAAACAGAGGCGACTTGTATCAAAGTTTCGCGTTCTTGCTCGGGGCGAACACACCCTACTAGAAACTTTTGTCATGCTGCCTATGCTTACAGAGAAGTAGGGTGCGTTCGAACTTTGAACGCACCATGAAGCATTTCATCTGCTGTTTTGGTGCGTTTGCCCCATTCCAGGTAGATTTTGCGCCATTTGCTTCCAAAATCATGCTTTGAATTCGGGCCAACCAATTTCCCTCACCTTACCTCCCCGCAGGGTGCTATGCGATCCCAGAGGGGAGAGGAACATCAACGCGGAGTTTTATAAAGCGCATACGGATCGTCGGCGTAATAATGGTATACGCTCCGCTCCGCATAAGCATCGATCACGCTCTGGTCTTGCTCCGGACCGCGGCTGTAGGTGAAAATAAATGGGGTCTCGAGGTAGGGGTCCGCCAGTTCGAGCAGAACGGCGTACTCCCGCCAGGTTTGCATTTGATGCACAATCACCAGCGCTGGCGTGAGCGAAACCGCTCCGGGTTGTTGAAACGGTTGCAGTTGTTGGCGAGAAATCCCGTATAGTTGTGTCATTTGCTGGAAACGCAAGGGCAGGTAATAGCGTAAATTTCCGGCGATCAGGATCAACAAGACCGCTGCGGTGAGCCCAAAACGGGCGCCAGCTAAAATGCGCTCGCGCAAGGGAGCGGAAATTGGTTTGATCCTCCTGGCCAGCCATTGAACTCCCGCCGCAGTCATTAACACTGCGCTGATGATCCCCTCGAAATAATAGCGCGGCCCAAACACCCACGAACCGATCCAGTAAAGGGTATATAACAGTACCAGTGAGGCCAACACGGAGCTGACCACCAGCCCCTTGCCGTTGCGCCGCATGGCGATCAACCCAAACGGCATGAGCAGCCAGGAGATCATGGGCCAGCCAAACAGGTCGCTGGCGCCAACCCGCAGCGAAGCTTTCCCATTGATGTAAGCCCAGTGCAGGTCATTACCGCCTGCTTGCCGCCCGATTCCAGGGCCAAAGCCCAGCCGGTCGTAGGACCACCATAACGAATAAGGGTTGAGCAGCGGGTCGCCGGTGACGGCGTACTGCCAGAGCGGGATGATCAAGGCCAGGATGCCAGTGATAGCTCCCAGGAACAGAACGTGCGCCCGGATTCGTTTGCTCCCGCGAATGAGTAAGCCGATTCCATGGATGAAAAATGGCAACGCTACGCCCACCGCAGTCAATGGGCGGGTGAGCGCCAGCAGTCCAAGCGACAATCCACCGGTTGTGACTGGCAGCCAGCCGGGCAGTGGATTCCCATCCGATGTGGCATCCAACCAGCTCAAAATAAAGGTGAGCGTCAGGAAATAAGACCAGATGTGCGATAGCAGCGTGCCGCCATTGATCAGGAAGAAAGGCGATGTGAGGGTTAGAAAGGCTGCCAGCAGCCCGGCTTTTTCATCGAGCAGGCGTTTGACCAGCCGGTAGGTGAGCCACACGCACAAGGCTGCCAGAAATGGATTGAGCCAGTCACGCAGGTGCAGTCGGATGGCAATCGACAGGGCAGCCGGCCAGCCCGGCGGATATTTGCCAAAACGCAAGCCTTGATAATCAACGACGAATGGCTGAAGAAAGCACTTAGGGCAAACTGGCGACGCGAGCGTCAGGTCGCCGTGGGCTGCGGTTTGCGCCTGCCAGATATAAGCGTACTCATCTTCGATGTGCGGCAGTCCTTCGAAGGCTTGTTGAGTGACCAAAAACACCGCTGCCAGAGTAAAAAATGCGAGTACCAGAGCGAGGCGGTCGTTTTTTGTCATGCGTATAGCCAATTATGGCTTCGAGGTCAAGGCTGAACCAGGGTTCCGTTCAGATCATGGGGCATGGCGCCGCCGATCAAAACCGGTACGATCTTTCCGACTGGCGCTTTATCGTTGATGACGACATATCCGTCAATTTCCGGGGCGTCGCGGTAGGAACGGCCGACCGAAATGCCGTTATTTTCTCCCTCCACCATCACGTCCAACACTTTACCGATCAGGGCTTGATTGCGTGACAAGGATATGGTTTCCTGGGTCAGCATAAACTGCTTGTAACGTTCCTCTTTGACCTCTGCCGGGATAGGGTCCCCAAGCGGCTGGGAAGCCGTACCTTCTTCGTAAGAAAAAGTGAAAGCGCCAGCGCGATCCAGCTTGATTTCCCGCAGGAAATCGAGGAGCGTATTGAATTCTTCTTCG
>MGMG01000026.1 GCA_001796355.1 Chloroflexi bacterium GWB2_54_36
CAGTAAAGCGGCAATCACTACATTCCAGATACGAAGCGATGGTTTCATTATTTCCTACCCTCCTGGTTATGAAAGACGCGGTTATTAAGTTGGATCGCCCCCCGGTGCAGATTTGCCGGCATTGCCCCATAGGCAATTCTGCGAAACGATAACCTCCCTACTTGGTAATTTATTGTAGCATGTTTGAGTCATCATTTCATTACTTATAGCCATCCAATTGTTCAGCTACTCAGTACTCGCCATCCGGTCTAATTTGTGATAAGATGCGCCTTACTATGATGGAAGACTACCCCGAGATCAAACCCACTGCGATTGAAACAGTTGAACAACCTGAAACGGCTCCGAAAAACACTTTTAGCGAACTGCTTTCCGAAGCCATTAAGACCATCCTGTTGGCGTTTGTGTTGTACTTTGCCATCAGCGCGGTGACCGACCGGGTGCGGGTTGAAAATATCAGTATGCAGCCCACCTTATATGAAGGCGAACTGTTGGTAGTCTATAAACTGGCGTATCAATTTGACGAACCCCACCGGGGCGACATCATTGTTTTTCACCATAACACCGAGCCGCCCGAAGATTACATTAAACGCGTGATCGGGTTGCCGGGCGATACTGTAACCATTCAATCCGGTCGGGTGACCATTAACGATCAGGTGATCAACGAACCCTATCTTGCTTCCCTGCCGGCCTATGATGGGTCGTGGCAGGTTCCTCAGGATATGTTGTTCGTGCTGGGCGACAACCGCAACCGGTCGTCTGATTCCCATGTCTGGGGTTTTGTGCCGCAGGAGTCAGTAGTTGGGCGAGCGGTGGTTATCTATTGGCCACTGAGCAGCATTCGCCTTCTCAGCCACGACGATATCGTTCAGGCCGCCCCCTGACCTTGCAGGTTTCAACCGCAAAATACCTTTGCCCTTGTCAGGGCAGTGAAATATGGATCGAGTCTTGTGATGAAATATAGTTCTGCTTATCGCGCCAAAAAACGATGGCGAATCCTTGTCCCGATTTTAGTTGTCTTATTGGTGGTCGCCGGATTGCTGGCTGCCCAGATTCCAGGCATTAAGTCGCGCCTGGCCTGGCGGGTCGAAATCGCCGAAGCCTACCTCCGCGGCATCGTCAATCCGGTGGAATCCATGCCTGCTCCGCGCGGAGTACAGGCTGCTGCGGATGCTGCTACGCCTACCCCGCTCCCCACGGAAACCCCGGACCCGGCTACTCCAACGGCAACGCCGGAAATATCACCCACCCCCACGCTGACGCCAACCCCGCTGCCGGCGACTGCCAAACTGGTGTCCCCGACCTATGAGAAGCAGGATATGAACAATTGCGGCCCGGCTACGCTGACCATGTTCTTGCGCATGTACGGCTGGGAAGGCGACCAGTACGTTATATCCGACCAGATCAAACCTATTCCACAGGATCGCAATGTCAACATTGACGAACTGTTTGCCTTTACCCTGCAAAATGTAAACTGGCTGACCACCGGCTTTCGGGTTGGCGGTACGGGCGAGACTCTCAAAGCTTTCATCGCTGCCGGCCTGCCGGTGATGATCGAAGAAGGTTTTACCATGGCTGAGAGCTATTGGCCAAATGACGACCGCTGGTCTGGGCATTATTTGCTGATCACCGCTTACGATGACAGCCGGCAGGTCTTTACCACCCAGGACTCGTTTGCTGGCCAGGACCTGGTGGTCAGTTATGCCGACCTGGATAAGCGCTGGCAGATATTCAACCGGGTGTTCTTTTACGCCTACAAACCCGAGCAGGAACAGGCCATCCGCTCCATTCTAGGTGAAAACTGGGATGAAGCAGCCAACCGCCGCCAGGCGCTCGAAACAGCCCGCCAGGAGACTGAAAAGGATCCAAGAAATCCGTTTTCCTGGTTCAACCTTGGCTCGAACCTGGTGTATTTTGACCGCTATGCCGAAGCTGCCCAGGCGTATGACGAGGCTCGCTCGCGCGGACTGCCGCAGCGCATGCTGCGCTACCAGTTTGGCCCGTTTTTTGCATATTTCAACACCAACCGCACTGAAGACTTGCTGGAGCTCACTGAGTATGCGTTGAAAATAACGCCTAATTCGGAGGAAGCCTTACTCTGGCACGGTTGGGCACTTTACCGCTCCGGCGATAAATTGAAAGCCGCTGAAGATTTTCTGGCAGCACTCGAGGCGCATCCGGGTTACTTCGACGCCCAATACGCGTTGGACTTCGTCCGCTCGAATTGATTGGGCAGTAGGACAAACTTTAATTTGTCCAGCGCCACGCTAATAGTACCTTTGCCAGAGACCGACCTGTAAAGTTGGTTTAACCTGCAAGGCAATTAGCGAGCGTGTGACCACACCGAAAAATAATCTGGCATCGATGTTGGTGCGTTCGAGCCAAAACGATAAGGCCGAGTACCCATTGTTCGCAAATGAAATATTCTTATTCGCGTGTTTTTGCGCCATAACGGCGCAAAAACACGCGAAATTCATTAAACCCCCTCTCCCGAATGGTTTCGTCAGCTGCGAAAATCGAATCCCTTCCGGGGAGCGGGGGTAGGGGGTGAGGGGCAAAACTGCATCGGCCACCCTGGTAATGGGCGCTTCCCGTAATGCTATAGGTTTCCCTCAAGCCGGTATTTACACCGGCACTAAGGTGCATCACACGGAAACGAACTTCGCGGGCTAAATTGTGGTTTAATTGTCCAATATGGAACCCCCTAAAAAATGAATAACAATCGCATCGTCCTCTCTGTTGCCATTATCCTGGCGGTAGCCTGTTTGTGCCTGGCAGTTATTCTGGCTGTATCCGGCGGTGTATTTCTCCTGGCCAGTGACAGTCTGAATAGCCTTTTCCTCACTGCCACGCCCACCTCCTCCCCGCCGACGGTGACCTTTACACCGGAACCACCCACCGAAATTCCGAGCCCAGTGGTGAGTACGCCCACCCCCAGAGGACAAGGCGAGAAGGAACTGCCGGCGGGCATTGCCCGCCAGATGGACCGGATTCAGGAACAGGTTGCCAGCATACGTTCGCTGGAGCTTCCCCCAACCATCAACCGCGCGCTGTTGACCGTTGACCAACTGCGCCAGCAGGTGGAATCGGATTTCTTCAAAGATTACGATCAGCAAGAGGTCGAGGACGATGTTCGGGTTCTGGCGGCGTTTGGGCTGCTCGAACCGGATTTCGACCTATACTCGCTTTACCTCGACTTGTACACCGAACAGATAGCCGGTTATTACGACCTGGAAACGGATGAGATGTTCGTTGTGCTCGACAAAGGCTTCAGCGGACCGCAGCGCTCGACATACTCTCACGAATTCACGCATGCCCTGCAGGATTACAACCATGACGTACGCAACGGCATGAATTACAACGAGGATTATTGCGAAACAGACAGCGAGTATTGCGCAGCCATCCAGGCGTTGATCGAAGGCGATGCCTCGCTTACCGAGCAATCCTGGCTGTACCTGTACGGCACCGATCAGGATCGTAAAGAGATCGACGAATATTATCAGAACAATGACTTGTCGGTCTTTGACACCGCGCCGGCCTTTTTGCAGGAAGACTTTATCTTCCCATACCGCCAGGGCGTCGATTTTGTGCTGGCGCTGTTCGAGGAAGGTGGTTTTGCCCGCATCGATGAGGCCTACGGCGACCCACCGGTATCGACCGAACAAATCCTGCACCCCGAGCGCTATCCGGATGACCGCCCGATCCCGGTGGACCTGCCCGATTTGACCAACACGCTCGGGCGTGAACTGCGCGAAATGGACCGCGGCGTGATGGGGGAATGGTACACCTATTTGATCCTGGCGCGCGGTATCCAGCAAGCAGCCCAGATCCCCGATGACCAGGCAGCGTTGGCTGCGGAGGGTTGGGGCGGCGATGCGTATGCAGTTTACTGGGATGAAGCCGTGGGAGAGCCGGTCGTGATCCTTTCCACAGTCTGGGATTCGGAGAGCGAGTCGCTGGAATTCTACGACGCCTTCAAGGCTTATGGAACGGCAAGCTGGGGCAATCCCGCCCAAACCTCTGGCACAGACGAATTGAACTGGGATTCAGCCGGTGACGGCGCATCCGTCTTCATTCGTTTGGGCGCAGAAACCCTCTGGGTCATTGCGCCTACCGGCGCGGACGTCCAATTGCTGGTGCAGGCGCTGTTAGCCTCCGATTCCGTCGGAGCGCGCTAAAGTGGCGCTGGATATCCCCCGCATCGCTGCCATCTGCTTCGATGTGGATGGCACGTTGAGCGACACCGATGAGCTGTGGGTGCATCGGTTGCAGCGCATTTTAATCCCCCTGCGCTTTATGTTGCCGGGCAAACAAACCCGGCGCACAGCGCGTTGGCTGGTAATGGGACTGGAGACGCCGGGCAACTGGGGTTACGAACTGCTCGACCGCCTGCGTCTGGACGATGAAGCCGGGCGGTTGATCAATGCCGTGGCTCGCCGCAAGGATGAAAAAGCAAAACCCCTGCCGGTTATCCCTGGCATCCCGCGCATGGTAGCGACCCTGCAGGAACGCTACCCCCTGGCGATCGTCAGCGCCCGCGGCGAGCGGACCACCCTGCAGTTTCTTGAACAGCACAACCTGGGTACCTCGTTTGGGGCGGTTGCTACTGCCCTGACCAGCGCTCACACCAAACCGTTCCCTGACCCCGTTTATTGGGCGGCCGGTCAGTTGGGGGTGCCGGCTGAACGCTGTTTAATGGTCGGGGATACCACGGTGGATATTCGCGCAGGCAAGGCGGCTGGCGCGCAGACCGTGGGCGTACTATGCGGTTTTGGTTCGGAGCGCGAACTGCGCCGGGCGGGCGCCGACTTGATCCTGCCAACCACCGCCCAGTTGGATGAAATTTTACTGTCAGTCCATTAAATCGTAGTCCAATACCCAAAGAGGCATGCGTTGAAACGGTCTAACCTTGGCGTCATCGTGAAAATCCTTCTGGCGGTGATCTTCTGGGGCGCTTCATTCGTTGGAACCAAGATCGCGCTGCGCGATGCCCAACCCGTAACGGTTGTCTGGGTGCGTTTTGGCATTGGCGTGTTGGTATTGGGCGCTGCGGTTATCCGGCGCCGGCAATTCAAGCTGCCGCCGGCCCGCGACCTGGGCTATTTTGCCTTGATCGGCGCGCTGGGCATCACCTGGCACCAGTGGCTGCAATCTACCGGCCTGTTAACAGCGCAAGCCACCACTTCGGCCTGGATTGTGGCTTCGACGCCTATCTTTATGGCGCTGCTGGGCTGGATATTCTTCAAGGAGACGCTGAGCCTGCTGCGGGTGGCGGGTATATTCATCGCCGCCTTCGGGGTGCTGATGGTGGTGACCAAAGGCGACCTGCGATCCCTGTCACTGGGTCAATTTGGCACCCGCGGCGATCTGTTGATGCTGATCAGTTCGCCGAACTGGGCAGTTTTCTCTGCCTTATCGCGCAATGGACTGCGGCGCTACCCGGCGGCGTTGATGATGCTGTATGTCATGGCGTTCGGCTGGCTGTTCACCACCGGGCTGTTTGTCACCGGCCCGGGCTTTACTGACCTGGCCAACCTGACGGTCAACGGCTGGGCGGCGGTGGCTTATCTGGGCATCGCCTGTTCCGGTCTGGCTTACATTTTCTGGTACGACGCACTCCAGGTGTTGCCATCGGCGCATGTTGGCGTTTTCCTTTATATCGAACCGTTGGTAACCGTGGTGGTGGCTGGATTTTTATTGGCCGAACCAGTTTACCTGGCGGCCCTGGCCGGCGGTGCGATTATTCTGCTTGGAGTATGGCTGGTAAATCGACGGGCGTAGTTCTTGGCCAGTCCAGCAGCGTCACCTCGAGCAGCAGACGCGGGTTTACATTTAAATCGATATCTTCCAGCGCTTCTTCCAAAGCTGCCGCGGCGCGACGGGCGGTATCAAAATCAATTTGCGCGGCAACAGCTTCCAGCGGTTCTGCGAAGTCCAGGTTGGTCAGGGGAGCGTCGGCGCGGGCGGTCACCAGCATCAGGTCGCGCCAGTAAGTCAGCCAGGTACGCATCCCGGCCCGCAGCTGATTTTTATCTTTTGTCAGACGCTCAGCCAGGTTGAAACGTTCAATAATCCCCCCACTCAAGGCAGCGTGCAGGTGTTCCAGCCAGTGAGTCCGGTCCTTGGCGGTTTCATGATCGTCGATCAGATTGAGCGCAAATCCCGGGCGCCCCGCTGCGATATGCGCCAGCAGGGTTGCTTCCTGAGCCGGCACGTGTTTATTGGAGATCAAGGAATCCGCCAGCCGTTCGACCTTCATTGGGCGTAGGCGCAGTATTTCGCAGCGAGAGGTGATGGTTGGCAGCAGGTTATCCGGCGAGTCAGCTATGAGCAGCAGAACGGCTTTTTCCGGGGCTTCTTCCAGCGTTTTGAGCAGCGCATTTTGCGCGCCGGTCGTGGCTTTTTCAAAGCTCAATAAAAGGGCAGTGCGGTAACGCGCCTGGTAGGGCGACAATGCCAGCAAACGCTGCAGTTCACGCACCTGTTCGATTTTGATGGTTTGGGCGTCCTCGGCGATCTGGATGATGTGCAGATCAGGCTGCTGCTGGCGCCAGGTCTGCTCGCACATGCGGCATACACCACATGCCTGGCCGGGCGCCGGCGGCTGCAGGCAGTTTAACGCCTGCACGAAACGCAGCGCCAGGGTGCGCCGCCCAACACCGGGCGGGCCGCAGAACAGGTAGGCGTGCCGCACGCTGCCGTGCGCAATATGGTTCGCCAGCAGGTCGGCTGCCCATTCGTGTCCAAGAATTGACCAGGTCATCGCAGCTATTGTAGCCTATTTCAACGAAAAAATTTCGCAGGGAGAAAAATCTTTAACCACGGAGCCAAGGAGAAAATTTTCTGCCTTAAAATATCAACCGCCGGGGTGAGGGGGGCACCCAGGCGATTGATGGAGCAATGATAGCACGGATTCCGTAAATTTTCCATTAAAAAATTATAAGAAAATTTTGGGAGATTTTCGCATTTTAAGCCTTCTTGCCGTATTGAAAATCAACTCAAAGGACTGATCCCGGCTGAAGTATAATCACAGCGACCTCCCCCGGGGGAAATTCTTTCACCGACCACGCCCATGCAACTGACCTTCTTCACCTGGATCCTCGCCTTCCTGCCCGTACTGACCGTACTGGCGCTGATGCTTGGACTGCGCTGGGGCGGCAGCCGCGCCGGAGCGGTCGGCTGGTTTACCGCGTTGATCGTGGCGGCGGTCTTTTTCGGCGCAGGCCCGCAGTTGCTGACGTATGCCCAGGTCAAAGCCGTGCTGCTCAGCCTGGATGTGCTCTACATCATCTGGACGGCGCTGCTGCTGTTCCATACGGCGGCGGAGGCCGGCGCATTGACCAGCATTGGCCGGGCATTAACCGCGTTGACGCCCGACCGCATGATGCAAGGCTTGCTGCTGGGCTGGCTGTTTGCCTCCTTTTTGCAGGGTATGGGCGGTTTTGGCGTGCCGGTTGCCGTCGCAGCCCCGCTGCTGGTCAGCCTGGGTTTCAGCCCGATACCCGCGGTGGTAATGGCCCTGGTAGGTCACGGCTGGGCGGTCAATTTTGGCTCGCTGGCGACCTCGTTCCAGACGCTGCTGGCGGTGACCAACCTGCCCGGCGAGCTGCTCGCGTCGGATTCGGCCATCCTCCTCGGTATTTCCAGCTATTTTTGCGGCGCAATCGTGGCTTTTCTGGCTGACGGCTGGAAAGGACTGCTGCGCGGTTTGCCAGCCGTGTTAATCCTGGGCACCGTGATGAGCGTCAGCCAGTACCTGCTGGTCACCAACGGCATTTGGACGCTTGGCGCCACCGGTGGGGCGATGGTCGGCCTGCTGGTCGGGCTGGGATTGGCGCGCCTGCCGTTTTACCGCCGCGCCGCAGCGCAAAATGAACCAGCGACTGAAATGAGCCGAGAAAATGGCAGGTCACCGCGTTCGCTGCTGCTGGCGGTCTCGGGCTACTTAATCCTGGTCGTGCTGGCATTCGGCATCAATCTGATTCCACCGTTGTCGCGCATCATGAGCTCGGTGCAGCTTAACCTTGATTTCCCGGAGCTTGCGACCCGCACGGGCTGGGTCACGGCAGCCGGTCCTGGCCGGCCAATCGACATCTTTGGGCACCCGGGCGCGATCCTGCTGTACGCGTCAGTACTGGCTTATCTGATCTATAAGAAAAGCGGCTCGTACACCCCGGGGGCTGAAGCACGCATTTGGAGCAAGGTGGCGCGCGGGGCGGTCAACTCCAGCCTGGGCATTTTAGCGATGGTCGGCATGGCGGTGATGATGACTCACGCCGGCATGACCAACCTGTTGGCTCAGGGACTCAGCCTGGCGTTTGGCCCGGTCTATCCGCTGATCAGCCCGTTCATTGGGGCGTTGGGCGCCTTTATTACCGGGTCGAATAACAACTCGAACGTGCTGTTTGCCGTGCTGCAAATGAACACCGCCCAACTGCTTGGGCTGCCTGTGCCGTTGATCCTGGGCGCGCAGACGGCCGGCGGGTCGCTTGGCAGCATCATGGCGCCGGCCAAGGTGATCGTCGGCTGCAGCACGGTCGGGTTGAGCCATGAGGAAGGGCGCGTGGTCGGCAAGGTGATTGCTTACGGCATGCTGCCGGTGGCGGTGGTGGCCGTTGCAGTGCTGGTGATGGCCGGATTGGGCCGTCCTTGACAAATAAGAGCCCGCGATTATAATATGCAAGCCTTCCTCGTTAGCTCAATGGCAGAGCGGGCGGCTGTTAACCGCTAGGTTCGAGGTTCGAGTCCTCGACGAGGAGCTTTTTGCCAAAAATGACATGTGTCTACTCGACCATGTCTTTTTTTAAATATTCAAATATAATAATCTTGCTGTGCATTTTGCACGGTTGTCGAGAGGTGGCCGAGTGGCTTAAGGCGCCATATTGATAATATGGTTAGACTACAAGGTCTCGCGGGTTCGAATCCCGCCCTCTAAAACACAATAAGATGACATGGACTTATCACTCATGTTGTCTTATTTTTTTTCCAGGCTTGAAATTCGAGAAATTCTCGATATTCAGCCGAGAAATTTTGATCAAATTCCGGATTCCCAAACATTGAATCGATCCGATTTCTTTTTTCGTTGTCATCAATATTTGAGTAAAACTGGTCCGTAATCCCCGTGGTCGAATGCATCACATTTTGACTAACCGCCTTGTAATCTTCCTGGGTCCTTGAATGCGCTTGCCCATAATGAACGTGCCCATGGCGGAACTTATGGGGGGAGTGATAAGTTAACCCATTCTTCTTCATCCAGGTAGCCAAATTCTTTCGAGCCAGATGAACCCGGTTGTCATTCGGGAAAATATTATTTACATCAATCTCGCCAGTTAATGGAGATAATGGAGCGAACCAAAAACCATTTTCAGGGAGAACTTTCCTAACTTCTTGATCCCATTCCTTGACGACCTGGAGTAATTCTGGAATTGGAAAAAGAACAGTCTTCGCACTCTTGTTATTCTTGGTATGGACACCCAGGTTAGGATACTGGTACACAAACCGATTTTCTAAATCTATCGCTTTGATCGGCAGCGTAACGAATGCGCCGATTCGAATTCCAGAAAGATACATGAATATCGCAGCAGCCCGAATTCTTCGCTCTAAAACGCTCTCAGCAGGCGCACGAGCAATTTTTAATATCTCCTCTACGTTAACATATTCTTTTGATTGTGGAACCTCAGACAATCGCCTTACTTTAATTTTGTCGATCCACGCCAGCTTAAGAGATCGATATTCTTTGTCGTGCTCAATTAGCCACATGAAGAAACGCCTTGCTGCAGCAAGTATCTTTTTTATATGAGTAGGTGATAATGGTTCGTCTTTACCATCCAACCGAGCCAATCGAATATATTCAGGGAAGGTTGGAGATATAGAAGGAGCTTTTGAAAAAGGTGTACTATCCGCCCATTCCAGAAGATAACGGAGATACGTTTCCTCGACCTTCAAAGAAGATTTAGAAATTTGATCGACATGCAATCGATCATTAAGATATACCTTCCATAATCTCCAATTTGCTTTATTGATCATTCTTTTTCCGTTTGCAATCGTTAAAGCGAGTAACCTTCTTCCCGCAATGAGGACAATAACTGATCAGATAACTATTTTTCCCGTCCTTGATCCTCTCAGGATTGACTATCGCAACAGCCTGTTTGCATGAAACACAATACGCTTGATTCTTTTCAAGTTTCCGCTTCTTATAATTTTCTTCGTACCAAGTCTTGAATTCCTTGCCATTGATGGATATTCGCCCTCGATGATCTTTAGAATGAGGACAGCCAGCAGGAATATATACTCTGTAAACCTGGTCCAAGTTAATCCCGATCTCCTCGGATAACTCTTTTGGAGTGTAGAGCATATGCAGCAGCCCTTTTACTTTGTTCCTCTGTGATCCGTTCAATCTTCCTTGACGTGTAAAATCCATTTTTCCCCCGTAAATTTTCAATTCAATTTGCGGTGCCTTTTCCCACTCATGTGGGAGCCCTTATCCGCAAATTGAATAATGGGTAAAGTAAAAAGGCACACCTCGAGTGTCAAGTCATAGCTCTCGAGGTGTGCTATGTCCTGGTGTAAAGCATTATTAAATTCCATATATCCTAGCCTTTGCCTGCAATATATGGTCAGTGCTAAATAATCTCAACTGGCGAATCTTTCCACCAGATTGGATACTGTTTAGGGACGTACAATTTTTTGGCGCGATATACTTTAATATCGCCTTCTTTGATTGCGTACTTAGTGATATATCGAATAGCGGAGTAGCTATTTATGATCTTCCTTGTGTGTGCAAATCCAGCCCATTTATTCCATAAGGAATGGGTCAGAGAATAATCAAAGGGTCGATCAATCAAAACATGAAAATGAAGAACATCGCGTTCCTGGTATTCTGTGCACCTGACATAAGAGAAATACGAATGCTTAACGATCCTGGTGTATCTCTCTCCAAATAAATCGCGATTTAATACCTGGATAAGCCGATTGAATTTACTTAATGCTGGATCAAATGCAATCGGGTCACGGAATGTTAAGGTTAATAATGTCGACCAATCCGCAACTCCTAATAGCCAATCTGTATATTCAAGATGCAGGAGAGCCTTAGACGTGTTTGAATCCCAGGCATCGAAAGGGCAATCATAGTTTTCAAATAAGCTCTCGAATTCTCTTTTTTTCTTTTGATGAAAATCCTCATGAGGTTCGGAAACAAAGGTCATTTACTGTATCCCCTCTTTATTGATTTCATAATTTTCATCAAGCTTTTTTGCGTTGACCGACTCAGCCAATAGTTTTACACCTATCATCAACGCCACACGGAAGAATTCAGCCCTACCCATGCCAGACTTTCTACCCCATAGAAGCATGATTTCCTTGACAGGCATGAGGACAGTTATGCGGATATGGCCATATGAACCTTTTTTCGTTGTTATCACTTCTTCCATGTGGTTTCCCTCTCCATCCTCGCCGTCCGTCCATTCGCAGCCTATCTCGCTCTCACTCATCGTCAAGGCTTCCTGGCTTGTGCCGCTTCGCTCACCAGCCTTGACAATGAGCCTCGGAGAGCGAGATAAATCGGCTGCGGACGAACCGCTTAGGATTGACGGACGGCGAAAAATTAACTTGCGTTGATCAAGATACGGATGTAAGATATAAGCATCTGAATGCAGTATCAATCCGTTGTACGTATCATCATATACGATAAACGTATCATTGTCAATCCCCTAATTTCAAATGTTTCGAGACACTTTACTCGATGAATTAACTGGAAATAACACACGTCCCAATAAATTTACAATTGGGATGGGTAAGTTGATTAGGGCTGCTCGCGAAGAGACCGGATATAGTCAAAGGGAGTTGGCGGAATTAATTTATCGCCGCCAGGCTGCTCTCTCGGACATTGAAAATGGCAAAATGGAACCAGATTCATCAACGTTATTATTGTTATCTCATTATCTTGAGAAACCTATTGGGTATTTTTTTCCACCACCGTGGAAACCAAGTATTGACACGTCTCTAAGTGATTTAGAAGATGAAGCATTACTACTAATAAAAAAACTCGATGAAGATGATTTAAGGAGATTATTAGCCCAAATTCGTGCATTGGTTACTCTTAAGCCGAAATGAGCAAAACACATGAATAATATTGTTAAATTTCGCGAGCTCTTTGCTCAAACGACTGATTACCACAACAATCTAGTAAATTTAACAAGAGCAATATCTAAGATACAAGATTTATTTTCATTCATTATTCTATGTATTGACTTTGCAGAGAAATATATTCCTAAAGAGAATCTAACAAAATGGTCAGAGACTAACGAATCAATACCATTACTATTCGATAGAATGGAGAATCTAATTACTTTGCCCCCACTAGACGCACTTACAAGGTCAGTTACTGTTATAAACACGTCTGGTTCAGCCTCATCAGATTCTTTTGCATTCTTATTAGATAATTATCCATATCTCGAAACTGAAAAAGAGAGAACTGAATTTAGAGATTTGACACAAAAGTATAAAAATTTATTGCTAGCAGATGAAAATCGCGGGGAAGTTATTAATTATCTTTCTTCACTTAACCAGGTTGCCGCGTATAAATTTACTGCTGGATCCAACCAATTACATTCATTAGGCCCTGATGAAGATGCAGAAGGACCACTTATGATGCTAAGGTCTGCATTAGATTTAGCAGTTAATAGTTTGATTGAGAAAATTGGATTAACAAATAAAGAGATAGCAGAAATAAAAAGAGCGGAAGTAATACCATTACTTGCAAACCATTTAGCAAAAGATGAGTCTTCAAAAATCGATCTTATTTTGATGAATAAGGCATATACAGATTTATATCCAAAACTCTCAGCCGCGAAAAACAATATTGTGGATCGGGATCGCGCAATAGGGCTAGCACTTGAAGTAACAGCGATATTAAACCTGATTTCTCGGACGCTAAGATAATATATTGAGATTATGTATGACCCAGGCCTAAAGACTTATTCCTCCTGGAGTAAAATTTCCCTTGCATAAGATTCTGAATATGAAACCTAAGGCAGGAAATTCACAACCAAATCTAATCTAACATTTGCAAAAAAAGTATTGGAGACATATGCCAACAGATAAACAAATACTTGGTCATAAAGGAGAATGGCTCGTTATTAAGAGCTGCATTTGCCCTAAGTGTAAAAAAGAAAAAACGTTAAAGCTTTTACGCCAAAATTTTAAGTGCGCTGACATAATATGCGACTTTTGTGGTTATTTAGCCCAAGTCAAATCCAAAACATCAAAATCCATTGATAAGCTACCCAATACTATTATTGGAGCTGCTTGGGGAGTACAAAAAGACAGACTAGAGTCTGGTATCTTTATGCCTTTGTTTATTGTCCTTTATAAATCAGACACTGAATACGGAATATATTACCTATCAGCGGATCTTCAAGTACCAGGTATGTTTATTCCCAGGAATCCTTTACGTGATACTGCTCAGAGACATGGTTGGCAAGGATTTATTTATGATATAACGAAATTAAGACCAGGTTCTATTGTCAGATTAATATAAGTGAATTTGCCTACGGGCAAGATTTTAATTCCATTCCACTAGGTGGCGATAATATTGCTTATAAAAACCTTAAGAAATAGTCCTCACCAGAAAAGTAAAGCAAACTACCGTTTTGTTAAATCAGTATTATGAATGCAGAAAGAAGGCAGTATGGATTTTAGCAAATTACTCGATTGGATAAAACTATCACCAAAATATTTAATTCCAATCTCATTAGTTAGTGGATTATTGGTGTTTTCTACTGAAAACTTGCTATTGAAATTTGGTCTGAATGAGTTTGTCAATAAAGCAAGACCCATAATAGGTGTTATATTTTTGTTGTCAACAGCATTAATTTTGTCGGATATCCTTTATTCGATCTTTTCACTGACGAACAAAAGCATTAGTCATATAATCACTACCCAAAGACTATATTCCAGATTAAAAAAGCTCACCCCAGAAGAAAAAGATATTCTTTATGGGTACCTTTATTACAACAGTCGTACACAACACTTTTCCATAACGGATGGGAGGTTGGTGGAATTAATAGCTTTTAATCTAATATATAAAGCAAGCAATATCGGCGATTTAAATAATTGGCCTTACAATATACAACCATGGGCATGGGATTATTTACAAAAACACAAATCCGAAATATTTACAGAAGAAGACATCAAACGTTTTGGAAGCAAATACGGAATTGATCATTAATCTATTTTTCTTTTGTTAAATAATTATCAATCAGGAAAATGTACACGAATAGGACTTGAATTCCATTCCGCTAGGTTCGAGTCCTCGACGAGGAGCTATTTTATTTAAACCCACCTGCTCCCTGAGCCTGTCGAAGGGGCAGGGGGGACCCTGACCGATGTATAGCGGATATTCGGCAGCGCCAGGGAAAACCACTTGCTTCCAAGCATACTAAGTTGCACCTTACTGGTCCAACTATATCGGTCTTGTGGTGTAATTTACTCTATCCAACTCCCTTTTTTGAATTCCCCTATTGACTCTCCGTTTGATTTGTCCTATACTTAAACCGGTTTACTAAACCGGTTTAAGTCCAATCTCTCAACAACCGTAAGGAGAATATTATGAGAATCCCCAAGTTACTCCCGCTGCTTGCTGTCTTTGCCATGCTGGCGGGCGTTCTCGCTGCCTGCGCGCCTTCGGCCACCCCGACGGCCGCGCCGGTCGAGCCAACCGCAGTTTCTGAAGCCACACAAGCTCCGGTCGCAGAACAACCAACCGCTGTCCCACCTGCCGAGCCCGTTAAACTGACTTTCTGGTTTAACTGGGAAGGCACCAATGCCGATGTGATGAAGGATCTGGTCAACCGCTTCAACGAACAGAACCCTGATATCGTTGTCGAACCGGTATTCCAGCCTTATGCCGACATCATGACCCTCTACCAGACCGCTATCGTCGGCGGCACCACCCCCG
Source organism: Chloroflexi bacterium GWB2_54_36 (assembly GCA_001796355.1). Classification (GTDB taxonomy): domain Bacteria; phylum Chloroflexota; class Anaerolineae; order Anaerolineales; family Anaerolineaceae; genus Bellilinea. The sequence continues at coordinate 14,954 of MGMG01000026.1, forward strand.
ACGTGGCTGCGCTGGATCTGATCCTCATCCCGCAGTTGGTTGAAACCGGCGCCATCGCCCCGCTGGATGATTTCGTCGCCGCGGACGCCGAAATCAAGGTGGATGATTTCTACCCGTTGTTGGCCAACTATGACATTATGGGCGGCAAGCGCTATGCCCTGCCGGTGAGCACCAACAACATGCAGGTCATCTGGAATAAGGACCTCTTTACCAAGGCTGGCCTCGATCCTGAAAAGGCTCCCACCACCTGGGATGAAATGCAGTCCATGGCCGAGCAGTGCCAGGATCCCGCCAACGGCGTGGTCGGCTTTGAATACTACACCCAGCCTACCGGCGAGGGCATAACCTGGCAGTTCCAGGTCTGGCTGTGGGCTGCTGGCGGCGAGTTCCTCAACGGAGATAACACCGCGGCTGCCTTCAATACACCAGAAGGCCTCACCGCTCTGACCTACGTCTCCGACATGCTGCAGGGTAAGGGTTCGCAACCTGGTCCGTGGGGCCTGTTTGGCGACCAGAAGGCTTGCATGCAGCTTGACGGCTCCTGGTTGTTCGGCTACCGCAAGGATGCGCCTTTCCAGTGGGGCATTGCCCCGGTGCCTGCGCCTGAGGGCGGCGCAACTGCCAGCAATGTGGGCGGCGAGCACATCTTCATGTTCGACGCTACTCCCAACAAGGATGCAGCCTGGAAGTTCATCAAGTACCTGACCAGCACAGAGGTCCAATTGGAATGGGATAAGCTGACGGGTTTCCTGCCGGTGCGCCAAACAGTGGCTGAAAACGCTGATTACCTCACCTGGATCAACGAGACCGAACCGCGCATGCTGCCCTTTGTCGAGGGCATGGCCAGCGCACACGCCCGCCCTGCCACCCCCAAGTATTTCGCCGTCTCCGACGCCTTCTCGCGCGAAATTCAGAAAGCTCTCCTGGGAGAGGCTACCCCTGCTGATGCGCTCGTAGCCGCCGAAGCGGCCGTGAATGAAGCGCTGAAGTAGGCATCTGGTACTTACACTTTTTCTGGGGCGGCGGCTCCCCAGCCGCCGCCCTAACCATTTAATGCCAGCAATATCATTTATCAAACAGCGCCATTTAATGACAGATCGTTTAAACTAATAACAGGGCAACATACTCATGCAGGTTCGTTCCGCAGGCTTCCATAACTGGTTCACCCGGCTGTGCCGCAGCGATATTTCTACCGCGCTGTTGTTCCTACTGCCGTCGCTGGTGATCTTGGGAGTCTTCAATTTTTACCCCATCGCCGGGATCTTCCGCCTGAGCTTCTTCAAGTGGGATAACCTTGCACCAGTCAAGACCTTCATTGGCCTGGATAATTTCATCAGGCTGTTTCAGAGCGAGCGCTTTTGGAATTCATTGAAGGTCACTGCCGAATATACGCTTGTGGTGACGGCGGTGAGCCTCCTCCTCGGGCTGGTGCTGGCCGTTTTTCTCAATAACCGCATGCTGCTTGGCAAGTCTTTCTGGCGCAGCATGTTTTTTCTGCCGGTGGTCACGCCCACCGTGGCGGCTGCCATGGTGTGGATTCTGCTGTTCAACCCCGGCTTTGGCCTGGTCAATGTGGTACTGCGCGCCCTAGGCCTCGATGGGCTAAACTGGCTGGCGGATAAGACCTGGGCGCTGCCAACCGTGATGTCGCTGGGTATTTGGCGGCGGTTGGGCTTTACGCTCATCCTCTACCTGGCGGCCCTGCAGTCGTTATCCAAAGAATATTACGAGAGCGCTGAAATCGATGGCGCGAACGCGTTGCAGCGCTTTTTGCACATCACTGTGCCGCTGCTGCGCTCCACCACCATCATGCTGATCATTCTGGGTGTGATCGATTCGTTCCTGGTATTTGACCAGGTGATGGTGCTCACCCGCGGCGGCCCGGACGACGCCACCGAAGTGATTGGTATGTTCATGTATTTGAATTCATTCTCATTATTCAAGCTTGGCTACGGCGCGGCCATTTCGGTGGTGATGTTTGTGGTGGTGGCGATATTCACGCTCATGCAATGGCGTTTTGTTGGCTTTGGCTCGGCTGAGGAGGCGGAATGAACCTCTTACGCAGGCTTGGGGCCGAACCAGTCACCTCGCGTAAAGCGCGCACCACCCTGATCCTGGCGCTCATTCTGATTCCGGCGGCGTTTGTGGTGCTGGTACCCTATTTATGGATGTTCACCACATCGCTGAAGGTGCGCGGCACCACTGGCCTGCCGCCTTTCCTCTTTCCCAACGCATTCGAGTTTGGTAATTACTTAAAGGCCTGGCAAGCGGCGCCTTTCCTGCGTTATTACCTCAACACCACCATCGTGGCCGTCGCCATTATTGCCTCGCGCGTGGTATTGGCCAGCCTGGCCGCCTATGCTTTCGCTTTTTTGCGTTTTCCTGGCCGTAACCTGCTCTTTCTGCTCTTCCTTGGGACGATGATGATCCCCTTCCAGGCGACTATCATCCCTTCTTACCTGATCATCCGTGACCTGCAATGGTTCAACACCTTCCAGGCGTTGATTGTGCCGCGCATGGTGGATGCCTTTTCGATCTTCCTGCTGCGTCAGGCCTTCATCTCGATCCCGCGCGACTACCTCGATGCTGCCCGGCTGGATGGCTGCTCGCATTGGCAGGCGCTGTGGAAGGTTGTGGTGCCGCTCAACAGTTCGTCAGTGGTAACGATGGGTCTGTTTGCCTTCCTGTTTGCCTGGAACGATTATCTCTGGCCGCTGCTGGTGGCCAACAGCGAGCAGATGCGCACCATTCAACTTGGGCTGCAGGTTTTTGCCGGGCGTTACCAGACCGAATGGACTTACATGATGGCCGGCACCGTCACCGCTACGCTGCTGCCGCTGATCCTCTTTCTGGCAGCGCAGCGCAGTTTCATTTCCGGCCTCACTCGTTCCGGGTTGAAAGGATAACCGCTCTCATGATCGAACGTTTCGACACTCCTGAATGGGTACAGGACGCAGTTTTTTACCAGATCTTCCCCGAGCGCTTTGCCAACGGTGACCCAAGCAATGATCCCGCCTGGGTGCTGCCGTGGGGCACGCCGCCTACCCCGTTAACCTTCATGGGAGGCGACCTGCAAGGCATCCTGGATCACTTGCCTTACCTGCGCGAGCTGGGTATCAATGCCATTTACACAACGCCCATCTTCGCAGCGCGCTCCAACCACAAGTATGACACCAGCGATTACTTCAAGGTCGATCCGGCCTTTGGCGACCTGGAGTTGCTCAAGCGCCTGGTGAAGGTTGCGCACGCGAACGGCATACGCGTCGTCCTTGACGCGGTTTTCAATCACTGCGGCGATGGTTTCTGGGCCTTTCAGGATGTGATGGGGAAGGGTAGTGCTTCACAATATCGCGATTGGTTTATTCTGGGTGACCTGCCCATTGAGCAGAACCCGCCTAATTACCAGACCTGCGGCGGGGCCGGCTTTTTACCTAAACTTAACCTTGCCAACCCTGCCGTGCGCCGCCACCTGTTGGATGCAGCCGCTTACTGGCTCAAGGAAACTGGCATGGACGGCTGGCGACTGGATGTTCCCTGGAAGGTGCCGCTGGATTTCTGGCGCGAGTTTCGTCAGGTTGTCAAAGGCATCCGTCCAGATGCCTACATTGTTGCCGAGACCTGGCGCGACCCGCTTTACTGGCTGCAGGGCGATACCTGCGACGCGGTGATGAATTATCCCTTCCGCGATTATGTTCTGGATTACTGCGCGCGCGACGCGATGGATGCCGAGGATTTCGACCATTATGTCCGGCGTCTGCAAGCGGAGTACGGCGCCGCTGCACCAGCCCAGTTAAACCTGCTGGGCAGTCATGATACCGCCCGTCTGCTGACACTGTGCCGCGAGAATCCCGCCCGCGCAGTTTTGGCCTATATCTGCCAGTTCACCGGCATAGGTGCGCCGATGATCTATTACGGCGACGAAAACGGCATGAGCGGCGAAAATGATCCCGACTGCCGCCGCTGCATGGAGTGGGAGCAGGGCAACTGGAATGGTACCATCCGCGCTGCGCTGCAAAAGTTGATTGCGCTGCGTCACACTCACCCCGCGCTGCGCCGCGGTAGCTATGAACCCTTGCTGACCTTTAATGGCGTGTATGCCTACCGACGCAGGCTGGGAGATGATCAGGTTATTGTCGTCACCAACCCGCGCGATGCACGCAGCGGGCTGCACATTTCGCTGCCCAATGAGGCCGACCACGAGTGGGTCGACGTGCTCAGCGAACAGCACTTTTCCAGCAGAGCCGGGCAGCTTGTATTGCCTGAATTGGGAGCGCAGCAGGGTTTGGTGCTCATCCCATTAGAGCGTTAATATATAATCAGTCTATGGCCAGGGTTAATATTAAGGACATCGCTCAAAAAGCCGGCGTTTCCAAAACCGCAGTATCTTTTGCTTTTAACAACCCCAGCCGTTTGTCCGAATCTACCGCCCAACAGATTCTAACCATCGCAGAGGAAATGGGCTACTCGCCTGATCCGGTGGCGCGCAGCATGTCCACTGGCCATACCGGCACCATTGGCCTCTTGCTGCCGCAGCCTCTACCAGAAATTGTGCGCAACCCTTTCTTTCCGGAATTCGTCGAAGGCATCGGCGAGGTATGCACCCATTCGGGACTTTCCCTGATGCTGGTGTCGCCGTTGAAGGGCAGCATGCGCCGTGCTATCGTCAATGCAGCAGTGGACGGCTTCCTCACGCTTGGACTGGAGGAATACAAGGCCACCATGGTGGTGCTGCGCCAGCGCGGCGTTCCCTTCGTCACGGTCGACAGCGACCCTATTGAAGGGGTACCGGCTATCAATGTCGACGACGCGGGTGGAGCCTGCCAGGCCATGCACCACGTGCTGGCCATTGGGCACCGCCAGATCGCCATCCTGGCAATTCGCTCGGGCAAACAGGGCCACTATCAAGAATATGTAGGCACACTCGGGGCGCGCATGCATGGCTACTTGCAGGCGCTGCAACAGTTTGGATTGAGCATTAACGGCCGCTCAGTGCGCTTGCTGGAATGCACCAGCACCGAAAACGGCGGCATGGAGGGCTTTCAGGCGTTGTGGAAACTGCGCCGTCACCCGACGGCAATCGTCGCGATGAGCGACATCATCGCTATCGGCGTGATCAAGGCGGCCACTGCTGCCGGGGTGCAAGTGCCGCAGGACCTTTCGGTGGTCGGCTTCGACGATATCACTCTTGCCAGCCTGATTCACCCGGCTCTGACCACGGTGGCACAACCATCGCGTGAAAAGGGGCAAATTGCCGCCAGCCAACTGGTGAAGTTGATCGAATCCAGCCTAGAACCGGTTCACCAGGTGCTGCCCACCCGCCTGATTGAACGTGCTTCAGTTTGCCCGCCGAAAAAAGAGGAAAATTAACCTGCTTCAACAGTTGATTGAGCATGGGGTGAAACGACACGGGGGTGTTGTATGGGAGACGCTGGATGTAAGCCGGAACGACACGCCCACAGGGCGCACAAATCGCAAAGTCATTCCTATTTCCCAAATACCAAATATAACCCACCGCTAAAGGTATTCCCATTGCTATCGACACATTCCGGGGCGGACAACCCGTTCAAGGTCGCGCCGCCGTCGCCCACCCGCAGGCTGTAGGAAACTCCCGGCGTCATTTGAAAGTCGGCATAGCCCGCGCTGATCGCCGGTTTTAAGCCGGTGAAGAACGTGTCCAGCCCGCCGTCCCAGGCCACATTGATCTGGATGCCGGGCACGGGCGTACCGTTGCTGTCGCGCACTTCGATTTGCAGCAGGCCGGGCGTTTGCGCAGCGTCGCACACTTGCTGTCGGTCGACGATCACAAACGGTCCATCCGTTGGGGGGCTCGGGCTGGCAGCCGCTTCCGGTGTGACGGTCGCGCCCGGGGCTGTGCCCGGAGTGCTGCTCGCTGCCGGGGTGGATGCGGGCGGTTTCGCGCTCAGGTCGCTCAAAGCAGAAGCCAGGCTCGCCAGCGCGCGCGCGGCCTGCTCATTGCCGGCAGACAGAGCCTGCTGCGCCTGAGCCGCCAGGGATTCCACCGGTGCGGCATCCTGCAGCAGCGCGATGCGCTGGCTCGCGCGCTCGATGTCCAGGTTGGCCTGGTAGACCCGGGCAATGCTCAAGCGGTAATCGGCTTTATATTCTTCCGCCAGCGCTGCGGGAGCGGTGTCTTTATAGGTCACCGGGCTGATGACCAGTGAAATCAGCAAGCCCAACCCCAGGCCAAGCAGCAAACCGGTCAGCAGGTACCAGGGCGGCTGACGGCGGCGCTCGTCGCGTTCCAGATAGTCGTCTTCCATTACGGCGTCGGCTCCGGGGGAACAGGTGTGTAGCGCTGCAAGCCGGTGAACAGGCGCGCCAGCAGTTGCATGTCCGCCTGTTCGTAGCCCAGCTCCTGGCCAGTGATGATCGCCTGTTGCATGGCCTGGAGCGAATCTTGTGCTCCCAACGGACGCAAACGGGCATCGGCGACTGCCAGGTCGCCGTCCTGGCTATAAATTTCGGCGGTCATCAGCACGAAATCACCTTTGTAATCTGCGCGCAGGCTCTGAGGCTCGGCCGCTTGAGCTGCCGGTGGGGAGAGCAACCAGCCCGCCAGCAAACCGGCTGCCAGGCCGAGGGCAATTGCCAGCACGAACCCTAAAATTCGCCAGCTACGCATTACCGGTTAATCCTTCAGCATCGGCATGTGGATGCCGCGCTCGCGAGCTGTTTTGATCGCTTCCGGGTAGCCTGCGTCCGCGTGACGCACCACCCCCATGCCGGGGTCGCTGGTGAGCACCCGTTCCAGACGGCGGGCTGCCGCCGGGGTGCCGTCTGCCACGATGACCATACCGGCATGTTGGCTGTAACCGATGCCCACCCCGCCGCCGTGGTGGAACGACACCCAGGTCGCGCCGCCAGCGGTGTTGATCAGCGCGTTCAAAATCGGCCAGTCCGAAACCGCATCGGTGCCGTCGCGCATGGCTTCGGTCTCGCGATTGGGAGAGGCCACCGATCCCGAGTCCAGATGGTCGCGCCCGATCACGATCGGGGCTTTGACGATCCCCTTTGCAACCATTTCGTTGAATTTGAGCCCGGCTTTGACGCGCTCGCCGTAGCCCAGCCAGCAAATGCGCGAAGGCAGCCCCTGGAAAGGCACCCGTTCGCGCGCCAGCTTCAGCCAGCGCTGCAGGTGCACATCCTCGGGGAACAGCTCTGCCACGGCTTCATCGGTGCGGTAGATATCCTCGGGGTCGCCGGAGAGTGCCACCCAGCGGAAGGGGCCTTTGCCCTCGCAGAACAGCGGCCGAATGTAGGCCGGGACGAAGCCGGGGAAGTTGAAGGCATCCTTGACGCCAGTATCGTAAGCCCGCTGACGCAAATTGTTGCCATAATCGAACACCTCGGCACCGCGACGTTGGAACTCCAGCATGGCTTCCACATGCCGCGCCATGGATTGTAGCGAGCGGCGCTCGTATTCCTGAGCATCCTGCTTGCGTAGCGCATCCGCCTCAGCCACGCTCAAGCCGCTGGGGACATAAAACAAGACATCGTGTGCCGGGGTCTGGTCGGTGACCACATCCGGCGTCACGCCGCGCAGCACCAGCTCCGGGTAGATATCGGCTGCATTGGCAACCAGCCCGATCGAACGCGGTATCCCGCGCTGCGTGTAATCCTCGACCAGGGTCATGGCTTCTTCCAGCGTATCGACCACGTCATCGATGTAGCCGATTTCCTGGCGGCGGCGGGCGCGGGCGGGGTCAACCTCCACCACCAGGCCGACGCCTTCGTTCATCGTCACCGCCAGAGGTTGAGCGCCGCCCATGCCGCCCAGCCCGGCGGTGAGCACAAATTTGCCTTTGAGCGATGGCCAGCCCTGTTGCGCTGCCAGGGCTGCCAGGGTTTCGTAGGTGCCCTGCAAAATGCCCTGTGTGCCAATGTAAATCCAGGATCCGGCGGTCATTTGACCGTACATCATCAGTCCGCGCGCGGCCAGGTCGTCAAAATGCTGCTGGGTGGCCCAGTGCGGCACCAGATTGGAGTTGGCAATCAGCACACGCGGGGCATCCGGGTGTGACTTGAAAACCGCCACCGGCTTGCCGGACTGTACCAGCAAAGTCTCGTCATCCTCCAAATTGCGCAGCGTATCCAGGATGGCGTCAAACGCCTCCCAACTGCGGGCAGCCTGACCGCGTCCCCCATACACCACCAGGTCCAACGGGCGTTCGGCCACCTCGGGATCCAGGTTGTTTTGAATCATGCGGTAGGGGGCTTCGGTCAGCCAGGATTTACAGGTAAGCTGCGTACCGCGGGGTGCGCGAACGGTGCGGGGACCAGACATAAAACTACCTCCGGTAGAAATGTCGTGCGATTGGAATGAATAATTTTACTCCAGATCAGTTATCCATATCCGGCGGCAAGTTGGAATTAAAAATCAGACATGAACCGGCAGCCGGTCATGTCTGATTTATCGAATTCGTTTTCAGGGTTACTTATCTACCGGTTTTTTGCCCCACCCGGCAAACCGCGGCACTGCCGGTTCGATCACCTCTGGTATCTTGCCGCGCACCTTGTCTTCCATTTCGCTAATCATCTGCCGCTGGCGGTAGATGATGTTCTTAAGCACATCGCCGATGGAAATCACGCCGATCAATTTGTCGTTTTCAATAACGGGGAGGTGGCGCACGCGTTTGTCGGTCATCAATTCCATGCATTCCTCGATGGTTTGGTCGGGATGGATGGTGAAAACCTGCGAAGTCATGATCTCCTTCACCAGAGTGTCGCGGGAAGTACGACCTTTCAAGATGACCTTGCGGGCATAATCGCGCTCGCTGATGATGCCGACCATTTTTTCGTCCTTGGTCACAACCAGTGCCCCGACCCCTTTAGTCGCCATCAGGCGCAGGGCTTCAAAAACGGTGTCGTCGGGCGAGATCGTCCAAATATAGTCGCCTTTGAGTTGCAGAATATGCCGGACCTGGTGCATCATTGCCTCCTTGTTGGTTTATTCCTGTAACGTTGTTTTCTTAATTTATAACACTTTTAAATAGCATTTGACACTATCGTATCATAATATTTTATGAATTGGATAGAAATTGATAGCTTATTTTTGCCAGATAAGCCGCTTTTTATTATTCTTCTGCCAGCTCAGCCCAATCGCTAAGGCGCGTTTCCAGACTGTGCTGCAGGCTCTGGTAGTCGCGCCCCAACTGCACCACCTTGCCGGCGTCTGGCGGCGGATTCTCAAGCTGGCGCGTGATGGCAGCAATTTGAGATTCGAGCGCGGTGATCTCGGCTTCTATCACTCGAATCCGCTCTTTGCGTTTGCGGTCCATACTGTTGTTTGCACCGCGCGGGCGCGAATTTCCGGTTTTATTTGTCAGGACGGCGGCTTTTTCGGCGGCGGCCTGGAGCGCTTCAGCCTGTCGGGCGGCGCGGTATTCACTGTAAGTGCCGTCAAACACCCGTAGCGCGCGCTGTGCCGGTTCAACCTCCCAGACCTGGGTCGCCAGTGCGTCGATCAGGTAGCGGTCATGCGAAACCAGCAGGATCGTGCCTTGGTAATCAGCCAGCAAGGCTTGCAGAAGTTCCTGTGAGGGCAAATCCAGGTGATTGGTCGGCTCGTCGAGCAGCAGCAAGTTAGTCCCCTGCAGTGCCAGACAGGCCAGCGCCAATCGCCCGCGCTCGCCGCCGGAGAGCAATTTGACTTCCTTGAAGACATCGTCGCCAGTGAACAGGAATTTAGCCAGGTAGTCACGCACCTCGGCGGGCAGCATGTGCGGTGCTACCTTGTTGATTTCTTCCATCAGGGTGTTGTCGGAACGCAGACCTTCATGCGCCTGGGCAAAGTAGCCGATCTGCAGGCTGGCGCCGAGACGAACCTCGCCGCTGTATGGTGGGATTTGTTCCAGCAAAGTTTTAAGAAACGTGGTTTTCCCAGCGCCGTTGGGACCGATCACTGCTGCGCACTCACCGCGTTTGAGTAGCAGGTCAGGCGCATGGAACAGCGGCCGGCCTTCATCGTGATAGCCAATGCTCAGAGCTTCAGTGCGCAGCACCAGGTCGCCGGAACGGCCAACAGCCTGCAACCGGAAGCGCATTTTCCGTGACAGGCGCGGCGGAGCCAGCCGGACCTCCTCCAGCATGCGTTCCAGCCGCTTCCGGCGCCCCTGCGCCTGGCGGGTATTTTGCCCGGCAATATTGCGCCGGATGTAGTCTTCCTCTTTTTCGATAAATTCCTGCTGGGCCTGGTATTCTTCCAACTGGCGCTGGTAGCGTTCCTCGCGCTGTACCAGGTAGGCCGAGTAGTTGCCGTGGTAGGTCTCCAGCGCCGGGGTCATCTCCCAGACGGTATCCACCACCTGATCGAGGAAATAACGGTCGTGAGAGACGATCAGTACTGCGCCTGGCCAATCTTTCAGGTAATTTTCCAGCCATTCGACGGCTGCAATGTCAAGATGATTGGTGGGTTCGTCCAGCAGCAACAAATCCGGGCTGGAAAGCAGCAATTTTGCCAGCAGCGCGCGGGTACGTTGACCGCCGGAAAGGTGGGCCAGGGGCCGGTTGATGTCGCTGCGGCTAAACCCCAGGCCGGTGAGCGTCTGACGGATGCGGGTCTCGAAGGTGTATCCGCCCAACCTCTCGAACTCTTGCTGCAACCGTCCGTACGAAGCTAGCGCTGATTCCGCCTTGTCAGGGTCCGCCATGGCAGTTTCCAACCGGGCCAATTCGGCTTGCCGCTGGATTAAGTCCTCGAAGACAGTCAGACACTCCTGCCAGAGGGTGCGGTCGGTGAGCAGCCGGGCTTCCTGCGGCAGGTAAGCCATTTGCAGCCCGCGGGAAACCTGCACTTCGCCGGCAGAAGGCTCTTCCTCGCCAAGTAGGATGCGCAGCAAGGTAGTTTTGCCGACGCCGTTCGGACCCACCAGGCCGATGCGAGCGCGATGCGGGATGCTCAGCGTGACATCGCTGAAGATATCCACCGGGCCGAAGGATTTGGCGAGGTCGTTAGCAGTTAGCAGAGACATGATCGCGGAAGAGTCGAGGATGCGCAGAATGAGCCGGAGATTTTCTGGTTTTCCCCCGGCGATGTGCAGTATACCACAGCCCCTCAGATCGTCAGCCGCTGCCGGTTGCGGCGCTCGCGCAGGGTTTTAGAGTTCGATCTTGATCTTGATCCGGGTGCATTGCACTTGAAAAGTGCGTTGCACCTGTTCTTGAACGCTCGCTCTCACAGGCCAGGGGCAGCGTTGCTTTTCTGCGGACGAAGGGCAATCGTCCTAACCTGTGTATGACGCCCCGCCGGATTCCGGCATGAATGCCCCTGACCTCCATCTGGCGTGTATAGTATACTCAGCGGGTGGCTTTCTCACCTTTCTTGAAAGGACATCACATGCCTGAAATCACCCCTCCCCGCTGGGACCTTTCCAATGTGTATCCAGGTCTGGCGTCACCTGAGTTCGCCGCTGCCACCGAACGCCGGCAGCAGATGCTGGGCGAAATGGAAAAATTGGTGGCTTCTCTGGAGGCCCTCGATGCCAGCAGCGATGCGGATCTGGTCGCCAGCCGTATCAATCAAATGCTCACCGAGTTCGACAAGCTGCTGCTGCTTGACAACACGATGGGTGCATTCATCCACTCGTTTGTTTCGACGGATTCCTTCAATAAAGACGCCATGCGCAAATTATCGGAATTTGAGCAGGTTTCGGTGCGCATGGACAAATTAAAAACGCGCTTGCGAGCCTGGATCGGTAAAATTGCTTCCCTGCTGCCGCAGCTCACCGCTGCTCCTGGCCCGGCGCAGGATCATGCTTTCTGGCTGAAGGAAGTTGCTGAACAAAGCCGTTACCTGATGAGCCAGCCGGAGGAAGCCCTGGCAGCAGAGCTCAACTTGAGTGGCGCGAATGCCTGGCAAAAGCTGCAGGGGACGATCACTTCGCAAATGACGGTTGACTTCGAACTGGACGGGAAGGTCCAAGCCCTTTCGATGCCAGCCTTGATCAACCTGCGTTCGCACCCGGATGAAAATGTGCGCCGACGCGCCTACGAGGCCGAAAACCAGGCCTGGTACACTACCCGCGAGCCGCTGGCAGCCGCGCTAAACGGGGTTAAAGGCACGGCGGTCACGCTCAACCAGCGCCGCGGGCGCACAGACGCGCTGCACTCCGCTTTGGACATCAACCGCATCGACCGCCAGACCCTGGATGCCATGCTGACCGCTATGCGCGAGTCGCTGCCCATTTTCAGACAATATTTTCAGGCGAAAGCGCGCAAGCTAGGCAAGGACAAGCTGCCCTGGTGGGACATTTTCGCCCCTGGTGGTAAAAACACCCGGGCTTACACCTACGCTGAGGCGCGCGCATTTGTGCAGGACAACTTTGCCAAATTCTCGCCGGACTTGTCCAATTTCGCTCGCCGTGCTTTTGACGGCAACTGGATCGACGCGGAACAACGCAGCGGTAAACGCGGCGGGGCCTTCTGCATGTCGGTGCCGGGGGTAAAGGAATCGCGGGTTTTACTCAGCTTCGACGGCTCGCTGGACGTGGTCAACACCCTGGCGCATGAACTGGGACACGGCTTCCACAACGACTGTATGTTCAAAGCAGGGCGCACCGAGTTGCAGCGCACTTCGCCCATGACCATGGCGGAAACCGCATCCATCATGTGCGAGACGATTGTGATGGAGGCGGTGTTGGAGCAGGCCAAGGACCCCGAAGAAGTTTTGACGATCCTTGAAAACATGCTGACCGGTGATTCGCAAGTAATCGTCGATATCTACTCACGCTTCCTGTTCGAGACCGAGGTTTTCAAACGCCGCGAACAGGCCGAATTATCGGCGGACGAGTTCTGCGAGATCATGGAATGGGCGCAGAAGGAAGCCTACGGCGATGGTCTGGACGAACGCTACCTGCAAAAATGGATGTGGACCTGGAAACCGCATTATTACAGTTCCGGCCTGGCTTTCTACAACTTCCCGTATGCCTTCGGGCTGTTATTTGGCACCGGTCTATACGCCATCTACCAGCAGCGCGGCGCGAGTTTCGTACCCGAGTACAAAGCGCTGCTTTCGTCCACCGGCATGGGCGACGCTGCCACCCTGGCAGCGCGCTTCGGCATTGACATCCGCCAGCCGGAATTTTGGCGCGGCAGCCTGGCCATCATTGGCAAGCGGGTGGAGCGTTACATCGCGTTGTAATTCGAATGATTTACGCCGTCCAGCGATTAAGATAACAAACTTAATGATGAATGAACCAGGAGCGACCGACCGGTCGCTCCTGGTGGTAATTCTTTGTATTTGTTTAGAATCTGCGAAAACGAACCATATTTATTACTAAGTTGGTTGACAAAATTCAATCCGCTGCTAAACTTAAAAGTCAGAGGGTTGTCTTTTCCTACAACCGAATCATAATCCGGGGCATGTTATTTCTATTAGCCGGGTTGGGGGAATAGACGGCGAACCTTTTTTGGGATCTATTATTCTTTATTCTAGCTGCCGCCCGGAATGTACGATCCATTCGGGAGGTGTAACTGGAGGGAAATCATGAATACGCGTGTATTAAGGTGGCTCTATCGATTATCGAATTTGGGCTTAATTTTTGTGCTGGTTGCCGGGCTGGCGCTTGGCAGCGCCCGGCCGGTGGAAGCCGTCAGCCCAATCTATGTGGATGATGGTTGGACTGGGGTCACCCCTGGTGCCGACCCGGATGGCCTTGGCCCGGCTACCACTTTTGGAACGGATTCGTTTGCCACGATCCAGGCTGGCGTGGACGCGGCTGATGCCGGCGGCACGGTGCAAGTTTACGCCGGCACATACACAGCGCAAATATCCATTAATAAAAACCTGACGCTTACAGGCGAGGACAAGCTGACCACCATTATTGAAGCGCCAGCGGTTCTGAACGAGGCTTGCAATACATCCGTGACGCTTCTCAACCGGCCCATTCTGTGTGTGACCGGTGGCGCCATTGCTACCATTCAGGGTTTCACGTTTGACGGTTTATCGCTTGGTAGCACAAATTTGCGGCTGACGGGTGTCGCTTTCCGTAACGCAGGTGGCGTGTTTCAAGATAACATCATTCGAAATGTTAGATTTAGCAGTATAAGCTCTGCCCAGGAAGGCGTTGGGTTCTATCTTTTCAATTCCGACCTGTCCCCCGCTCAGGATATTCAGATTCTGAATAATACAATTCAGAATTTTAATAAAAATGGTATAACGCTAACTTCCCATGAATATTGGAGTCCAGTTACTTTCACAATTCAAGGAAATACGATTTCAGGTATAACTCCCAACTCTACAATTGCCCAAAACGGCATTCAAGTTGAGTTGGTAAATGGTGTCGGTACTATCTCTGGGAATACCATTTCGAGTGTTGCCTTAAACAATACAGGGAACTTGACCTTAGTCGCCAACAGTATCTATGTTAGCAATACACCCGCAACCACCACTGGAAATACTATCACCGGTGCGCAAAGCGGAATTTACTATTTCGATGGTGTGGGCTTGATCAGTGATAATACTATTTCGGTGGTTAAGCCAGGCGTAAACGCTTATGGGATTGTGGCAACTGACCCGCCCTGGGCGGTTCCCTCGCCTTATGACAGTGCTTATATCTCTGGAGAAGCGGCCACAAATGGGTTTGGCATTGCTGTACTTCCTCCGCCGCTCAGCGTGGAAGTCGCCGGCAATACGATTTCCTTCAGCGGAGCAGATAATTCCAATACGGCAGGTATTACATCCGAAGCCGGGGTCGGTGCGAATCAGCTGGACCTGAATGTCCACGATAACACGGTCAGCGGTTTTGAGGACGGTGTTGAGTTCCACCAATGCGAGCCCACACTCGAAGCCTGCTCTTACGGGTACTTTTCCTCGATCCGCGCAGTGAGCAATAACCTCTTTAGCAATGTTAATGGGCTCACCTTCTTCGGAGCGATTGACGATCTCATTACCCCCATCGTGGTTCATCACAATCGTCTATTTGGTAATACCACAGGCTTGAGTAATGAAACATATGGGGGTGATATGACCACCCCAGTTCTCATTGTTGCAGAGAACAACTGGTGGGGGTGCAATGCCGGCCCTGGCGATGTTGACTGCGATTCTTTCGTTGCAAATGACCTACTCAAGGTGGATGCGAATCCCTGGCTGGTGATGACCGCCGCTGCGATTTCGGGTCCCATCAATCTGAGCGGTACTGCACCCTTTACGGTCGATCTGAATCACAACTCTGACCTGGCATTGCTAACCCCCGGCGACACCGTGCCGGCTACCGTTCCGGTATCATTTTCCGTGACGACCCTTGGCTCGGTTTTACCCACTGCCGGCTTCTATACCAGCGGCGAGGCAACTACCACCTTTTCGGCCCCGCCCACTGCTGGAACTTATGAGGTCTGCGGGACAACCGATAACCAATCCGTGTGCTCCAATGTCTCCGTTGAGGACTTCAATGACCCGCCGGTTATTACCGGGCAGTCCTCTCTCTCCACTCCTGAGGAAACTCCGCTAACCATCACTCTGGCTGATTTAACAGTAGCCGATCCAGATAACACCTATCCAACCGATTTCAGTCTGACCGTGCAGCCAGGCACGAATTATTCACTGTTGGGGAACCAAATTACCCCGGCCAGCAATTTCAATGGCAGTTTGACTGTACCGGTAATCGTAAATGATGGCCAGGCTCCTAGCAACACCTTTAATCTGAGTGTAACCGTGACCTCGCTGAATGATGCCCCGGTGATCATCGGACAAGCGACGCTGACAACTCCCGAGGAAACAGCATTGGAGATCACCCTGGCTAATCTAACGGTAACGGATCCAGATAACACCTACCCAACCGATTTCAACCTGACCGTGCAGGCAGGCACAAATTACTCGCTGTTGGGGAATACGATTACCCCGGCGGTAGATTTCGTTGGCGATCTGACCGTCAACGTGGCCGTCAGTGACGGTGAGGCCGATAGCGCAGTATACGGGTTATTGGTGACCGTGACCGCAGTCAACGACGCGCCAGTAGCCGATAACCAATCGGTTAGCACACCATACCAGACTGATTTGGACATCACTCTTACCATGTCGGATGTTGACGGCGGGAGTCCGGTGACATGGACCATTGTGGATTCGCCGCAGCATGGCAGTTTGACCGGCACTGGTCCCAATCTGACCTACACGCCAAGTGCTGGATACAGCGGCAGCGATAGTTTCACCTTCAAGGTAAACGACGGTGGCGCCGATTCCAATATCGCCACAGTGACGATCACCGTCGCATCACAGATTACGTATACCATCTTATTGCCGGTCATTCTTAAATAGGCGTATTTTGTTCGTAAAACAAGCGCGGCTGCCGTACGCAGGTAGTTGCGCTTGTTTGTTCGTTCGCTATTTTTTTGTTCTTCTGGAATAGGATTGCCGTCCCTCCGGCGGCGCCAACCTGGTAGATTTTATTGACCCGGCGCAATCCAATCCCACCCCATTTATCGTAGAATGAGTTAAACCTGTTTCTGAGGTTAAAATGCCCTTATTAACCCGCTTATGGATCAAGACTGCCCTGGTTTACTTTGTCCTTGGGCTGCTGCTTGGCATTCTACTGGCCGGGCAGAGCGCCGGTATCATCCGCCTGCCCGTACAGGGTTTATTTCCATCTTATATCCATTTCCTGGCAGTCGGCTGGATTTCTCAACTGATCATCGGCGTGGTCTTTTGGATGTTCCCCAAATACACTCAGCAAAAACCGCGCCGCAGTGACGCACTGGGCTGGCTGACTTATCTCTCGCTCAACCTTGGGTTGGCGCTGCGGTTGGTGGGCGAGCCACTGCATTCCACCACCAACGCAGCCTGGGCAGGCTGGTTGATGGCGGGTTCCGCCCTGTTGCTGCTGGCAGCCGGGGTGGCCTTCGTTGTCAATACCTGGGGCCGGGTCAAGGAGAAGTAAGATGCCACGGTTAAGCGTCTGGTTCATCCGTGCCTCGCTGATATATTTGCTGGCCGGGTTTATGCTGGGGGCATTGCTGCTGGCCAACAACGGGATCGAGTTCATGCCATCCGCCTGGGAGCTGCTGCCGGCTCACGTTGAGTTTTTGCTGGCCGGCTGGGTTGTGCAACTTGCGCTTGGCACGGCGTACTGGATCCTGCCGCGCCATACTCGCGGGCTGGCGCGCGGTTCGACAGAGTTGGGGTGGCTTTCTTTTAGCCTGTTTAACCTTGGCGTGCTGCTGACCGCCAGCAGCGGGTTGCTGCCCGGCGCTTTTCAGTTTGCCGGCAGAGTATTGGAGGTGCTGGCGGCTGGTTTATTTCTGGTGCTTATTTGGCCGCGCATTAAGGCTTACGGCGCATAATCCGCTCCTGACGATCCACTTCGTGCAACTTTTGGTGTTAGGGGCTGTCCAAAAAGGTATCATTCGTCATTTTTCACCCCATATATAGGGGACTGGGTGGAACCCGTCCGCGAAGGTTCTGCACGGAACGGGCAAGTTGCGTTCCCTGCAATGATTTTTCAGGCGCAGAAATTTGTAGGATAAGCTTTAGCTTGTCCAGAAATCTCCAACTGCTGGCTCAAATGAGGCCTTCGGCCTGCGCAAGCTAAAAGCTTACGCTACCATAAGTGCCCTTCGACAATCCCAATTAGAAGAAATTTGTAGGATGAGCTTTAGTTTGTCCATCGGCTGTGTCCTTTGTAGCTATTATGCTCAGCGATTCACCAACGGCAGGTATACCGGATACACAACGCCTACCGTTGCCTGGACGGACTCGCTCAGGTCGGATTCAAAACCATCCTCGGCAAAAGCTGCTACCCGATACTGATATGTCAGGCCCATGACTCCTGATAGATCGACAAACCCGGGGATAAAAGTGCTGCCGACCGGTACATAATCTCGCCCGTCGCTTGACCGGTACACGCGGTAACCCTTTACAGAGCTATGCTCAACCGGCAGCCAATCCAGAAAAACGGACGAGTCGCCGGGCTGGGCAGCGCCTGCCAGACCTTGGGGAGCCGGCAGCCCGCCCAAGTTCACCGTAAATAGATTGTTTTCGTAATTGCTCTCTGGTAAGATCTGGTCAGAATTGACCTGGACATACAGGGTGTGCGGCAGGTGAGGGAAGGCTGGCGCAAGCAATGTTCCAATTCCCGGGTCGGAAGAAAATTCTAATCCTGTTAATGCTCCTGCGTTGATAAAGGGGATTTCCATTTCACCTGCAGGGGTCCCCAGGCCAACCGGTGCATCCCAGGCCAGTTTCACTACCAGATTGCCGCTTCGGCCGCTGGAAAATTCTGGGCCATTATTAAGCACGGAAACAACAACTACCAGCGGTTCGCCGTCGGGCTGCGGATAAGGCGTGCTCAGCATCACATCGGACACCGAAAAGTCGGGGACTGCGCTGGAAACTGAG
>MGMG01000027.1 GCA_001796355.1 Chloroflexi bacterium GWB2_54_36
TCTCTAAAAACGCGCCGCTGGCAGACGTGTTTTATGGAGTCGATAACACCTTCCTCTCACGTGCGCTGGATGAAGCCATGTTTGAAACGTATGCCTCCCCGCTATTGGCCAGCATTCCGGCTGAATTTAAACTGGATGTCAAGAATCAGGCCCTGCCAGTGGATTATGGCGACGTTTGCATCAATTACGATAAAACCTATTTTTCCGAGAAAAACTTGGCGTTGCCGCAAAGTCTCGAGGAGCTAACTGACCTGGCTTACAAAGGTTTGCTGGTCGTCGAAAATCCAGCCACCTCCTCCCCCGGGCTGGCCTTCCTGCTGGCGACCGTCGCCCATTATGGCGAGGACGGCTACCTGGATTACTGGCAACAGTTGAAGGATAACGGCCTGGTCGTGGTCAATGATTGGGAGACAGCTTACTATACCAACTTCTCCGGTTCATCCGGGCACGGACCGCAGCCCATGGTGGTTTCTTACGCTTCCAGCCCACCAGCCGAGGTGATCTTTGCCGAAACCCCGCTGACCGAAGCCCCTACGGCATCGATCACTGCGCCCGGCACCTGTTTCCGACAAATCGAGTTTGTCGGCATTCTGGCAGGGACACCGCAGCACGCGCTGGCGGAAAAATTTGTTGACTTTATGCTGAGCGTCCCGTTCCAGGAAGATATGCCACTGCAAATGTTTGTCTATCCTGTTCAGCCGGAGGCAAAACTGCCCGAAGCTTTCGTCAAATACGCCCAGGTCCCGCAGCAGCCGGCTGCACTGGCGCCAGAGGACATATCAGCCAACCGCAACGCCTGGATCGAGGCCTGGACGGAGACCGTATTGCGTTGATTCAACCAGCGGCAGGAGCGGCGATGAACTCTCGCAGCAGCCGGGGCGTTTTAGCACTCTGGCTGCTGCCGCTGCTCTTCCTGGCATTATTTTTCTTTGCCCCGCTCATTTCTGTATTCAGGCTGGCGGGAGAGGCAGCGGTGACAGCCGCGCCGCAGGCGAATCTGCTGGAACGGATCACACGCCCGCTGGGCTTCACCTTTTACCAGGCTGTACTGTCCACGCTGGCTACGCTGGCGCTGGGGCTACCGGCTGCTTATATTTTTGGGCGCTACACCTTCCCAGGGAAATCGCTGCTGCGGGTGTTAACCACCCTGCCGTTTATCTTGCCGACGGTGGTGGTGGCAGCCGCTTTCAATGCTTTGATCGGGCCGCGCGGCTGGGTCAACCTGGGGCTGATGAACCTGTTTGACCTGACGGCGCCGCCGCTGCAAATGCTCAACTCGCTGCCGGCGATTCTGATCGCTCATGTTTTTTACAACACTACCATCGTCATCCGGGTGGTTGGCAGCGCCTGGAGCCAGCTGGATCCGCGCATGGAGCAGGCCAGCCGCGTGCTGGGCGCCACCCCGCTGAAAACGCTGCGCGAGGTGACCTTGCCGCTGCTGCGTCCGGCCATTCTGGCAGCCGGACTGCTGGTATTCATGTTCGATTTCACCAGTTTTGGCGTGATCCTGCTGCTGGGCGGACCGCAATTTGCCACCCTGGAGGTGGAGATCTACATTCAGGCCATGCACATGCTTAATCTGCCGCTGGCGGGCTTGCTTTCGGCAGTCCAACTGCTGTGCACCTTGGGATTAACCATCGCTTATTCACGGGCGTCGCTGCACCTGAATGTGCCGCTGGCGCCGCGCTTGCAGGGGGAAGGGATGCGGCGCATGCGTACTTGGCGGGAAAAGCTGCTGGTAGGCGTGACCATTATTTTATTGGCGGTTCTTTTGGTTTTGCCGCTGGCAGCGTTGGGTGCTCGGTCTGTTGTGCGTCTGGAAGCGGATCGCGGTGAACGCGGTGGGGTACAAACCGGTCTGACGCTCGATTATTACCGGGAATTATTCGTCAATCGCCGCCTGTCGCTCTTTTACGTGCCGCCCATCGAGGCAGCGCGCAATTCACTGGTGTACGCCGGCACGACTGTGCTATTTTCGCTTACTCTGGGGTTCCTGGCATCCAGCGCGTTGGCGCGGCGCGCGCGCATTAACCGCGTGCTCGACCCGTTGTTGATGCTGCCGCTCGGCACTTCGGCAGTGACCCTTGGTCTGGGCTTTATCGTGGTTTTTAACCGCCCGCCCTTCGACCCGGGGTCTTTCCCGCTGCTCATTCCCCTGGCGCATTCGCTGGTGGCGCTGCCGTTCGTGGTACGCACCCTGCTGCCGGCGCTGCGATCCATTCCGATCAGTTTACGGCAAGCGGCTGGCGTGCTGGGGGCGTCGCCATTACGCACCTGGTGGGAAGTCGATTTACCCATCATTGCCAGGGCGGCATTGGTGAGCGCTGTCTTTGCCTTCACCATTTCGCTGGGCGAGTTCGGCGCCACCAGTTTTCTGGCACGGCCAGAATATCCCACCCTGCCGGTGGCCATCTACCGTTTTATTGGACAGCCCGGCGCATTGAACTACGGACAGGCGTTAGCCATGAGCACCCTGCTGATGCTGGTGTGCGGCCTGGGTATCTTGTTGATCGAACGCATGCGGCTGCCCGGCCTGCGCGAGGATTGGTAACCGTCATGGTCGATAGATCACGCGGTAAACGCGGCCGCCTTTGTCGTCCGAGATAAACATCTCGCCTTTCAACCCGAATATGACATCGGCGGGACGGCCCCAGGTGGTCGCGTCGCCGCATTTGGCGCCCGCCGGCCGCCAACCCGTGGCAAAAGTCTCACTGCCGATGGGCTGGCCGTTTTCGAGGAGGATGCGTTCCACCTTGCAGTCACGGTAGTTGGCGATCACATTCGTGTTCCATGAGCCATGGAACGCAACATACAGGCTGGTGCGGTATTCGGGCGGAAAGAGACTGCCGGCGCCCAGCGTCATCCCAAGCGGAGCGGAATGGGCCAGTGCAGTAAATTGTGCCGGGATTGCCTGCTCGCAAGTGAAACCGGAAGGCAAGGCCAGACGGGTATCCCGTATCTCCGCAGAAGTATTGACGCCGAGCATGGGGGTATAACAATAGGGCCAGCCGTGCGAGGATCCTTTTTGCACGGGAATGACGATTTCTTCAGGCGGAATAGCATCGCCTAAACCGTCCGAGCCGTTGTGGTTGGCCCACAAATCGCCACTGGGAGACCAGAGGAAATCAACTGAATTGCGCAAGCCGTAGGCCCAAACCGCCTGTTTTTTGACATCGGGGTCGCTTGAAAACGGGTTATCGGCAGGAATGCTGCCGTCCGGGTTGAAACGGAGGATGGCAGCCCGACGCGGATCGGTCTCTACACAGATATTGCAGCTCGAACCGGCGCTGACGTACAACTTTCCATCGGGTCCGAAATGCAGTGTGCGGGTGGAATGTCCGCCTGAACCGGGAATATTATTGGTGACCAGTTCCGGCGCGCTGAACGCGCCGTTGACATCCGGCCCACTTAACCGCACCACGCTGCCTATGCCGGCGACATACAGCCAGCCATCATGGAATTCAATGCCGTGCGGACCGCTCAACCCACTGGAAACAATTTCAACGCTGTCCGCCAGACCATCCTGGTTGCGATCTGGCAGGCGGGCGATTTGACCGCTGCCAAAAAGGCTGATGTATAACTGACCATCCGGGCCAACCGCCATAAAGCGCGGACGACCGGTCAAATTTTGCGCGAAAATGCGAATTTCGAACCCGGGCGGTAGGGTGATGCGCTGCGCAGCCTCATCCGATGGGGGGAGTGGCAGCGAATTTTGAATAATGGGAAGGTAAACTGTGCTGCCCGGTTGCCCGCCGACCTGAGCAGCCGGTCCGGCAGCATAAATCGAACCCGGTTGGAGCGCAAAAGTCACGAGAAAGGCTAATATTATCCATTTAATTTGTCGCATGTTCGTATCATACAATATTCTCGACCGAGTAAAAAGCCCCTGGCTAAAACAAAACAGGTGGTTTTCGCATCCCCCGCCTTTAAATTGTGCATCTACCTCCGATTCCCACAGCCGGGCGGTGCGGAGGGTTGCCGGCCGTGTTTTGTGGTAGCATAGGAGCGACAATACCGCAGAGGGAATTCGAATGGCCTTATCCGTCCGCGAAATTCATAAGATGTACGAGGGCAAACCACTGCTGCGCGGGGTTTCTTTTGATGTGCCAGAAGGCGAAACAGTTTGCCTGCTCGGGCCGTCCGGCAGCGGAAAAAGCACCCTGCTGCGCATCATCACCGGTCTGGAAGCTGCGGAAAGCGGACAGGTGTTATGGGATGGCGCCGACCTGGCAGACGTTCCAGTGCACCAGCGCCATTTTGGCTTGATGTTTCAGGACTACGCGCTTTTTCCGCACCGGAAAGTGGCTGAGAATGTGGCTTTTGGGCTGCGCATGCAAAATCTGCCAGCCGCGGAGATCCAGCAGCGGGTGAATGAAGCGCTGGAACGGGTCAACATGGTCGGGTTTGCCAACCGGCGCGTGACCGATCTTTCAGGCGGCGAGCAACAGCGGGTGGCTTTGGCGCGTGCTCTGGCGCCGCGTCCGCGGCTATTGATGCTGGATGAACCGCTAGGCGCGCTCGACCGAGCGCTGCGCGAGCAGTTGGGACAGTTCCTGCGCGAGTTGCTGCACGAGACGCAAATCCCGGCGATTTATGTCACCCACGACCAGGAAGAGGCCTTTGCCATCGCCGACCGGCTGGTGCTGCTCAATGAAGGTAAGGTCGAACAGGATGGTGCCCCGGATCAGGTGTATAACCGTCCGGTTTCTGTGTGGGCAGCGCGCTTTTTGGGGTTGACCAACGTGCTGCCGGGCACAGTGGTTGGGCGCCGCCCGCTGCGGGTACGGGCCGCGCTTGGCGTTTTCACGCCCGCGGAGGTCGAGCCGACCGAACCGGTGGGCAGCGAAGTGTCGCTGTTATTTCGCCCGACGGCGGCGCGGGTGGGGTCCGAAAACGACGGGGAGAACAGCCTGACTGGAACCGTGGAAGACACGACCTTTCGCGGAGAATCCTACCGTGTCACGCTGCGCTGCGTCGATCATTCGGTATTTCAGTTTTATTTGCCCGATCCGCTGCCGCTGCATGCGAAGGTCACGTTGGTATTGGAGCCCAATGAGATTGTGTGTTTAAAATAGGTATCGGGTCTTGGTGCAATGCATATGATTTTGATCTTGGTGCATTGCACTTGAAAAGTGCATTGCAC
>MGMG01000028.1 GCA_001796355.1 Chloroflexi bacterium GWB2_54_36
AACATTTCGAATGGAATGGGAAAAAAGCACTGGCAGCGAAATGCCATTGGCTAAATTGCAGCAGCAGCGTTTTGACCGGATGATTGCCTATGCCCGAAGCCGTTCACTGTTCTATCGCCGGCTATACCAGCACCTGCCCGCCAGCGGGGTAGCGCTTCACAACCTCCCACCGACTACCAAAACCCAATTGATGGAGGCCTTTGACACCTGGGCGACCGACCCGGCTGTCACCCGTGCGAGCGTGGATGCCTTCATCCGCGATAAAAGTTTAGTAGGAATGCGCTACCTGGGAAAATATTCCGTCTGGACGACGTCCGGAACGACCGGCGTACCGGGTATTTTTGTCCATGATGCTGCCGCGCAGCGTGTGTACAACTCGCTGGTCATCCTGCGCGGGTACCCTTCCTGGATCAGCCAGCGCGGGCTGGCGCAAATGCTGCGAGGCGGGTTCCACAGTGCGCTGATTCTGGCGGTTGGCGATCATTACGCCGGCGCTGCCAACTGGGAGCAGGTGCGCCGCCGGATCGGAATGTTTGCTGACCGGCTGCTGATGATTCCGGTGCTGGAGCCGTTGCCCAGGATGGTGGAGCGCTTAAACCGGTTTCAACCGGTGCTGCTGATCAGTTACCCCAGCGTCTTTGCCATGTTAGCGGCTGAAAGCGCTGCCGGCAGATTAGATATCCACCCTTTGGTTTTAACCAGTTTGGGAGAGGGATTGGATGGAACAGCCCGGATGCAGATCGAAACCGCTTTTTCCGACGGGCAACTGGTGGATATTTACGCTGCATCGGAATTTCCATACATTGGCTTCGAATGCAGCGAACATTGGCTGCATGCCAACAGCGACTGGGTACTGCTGGAGCCGGTGGATAAGGATAACCAGCCGGTTCCTGCGGGCGAACCCTCCACCAACGTGCTGCTGACCAACCTGGCGAACCGCATCCAGCCCATTCTACGCTACAGCCTGGGGGATAGCATCACGTTCAAGCCCGAACCCTGCCCGTGCGGCAATCCGCTGCCGGCTTTTCGGGTCGCCGGTAGGACCGATGAAACCATGATTTTCCCCTCCCGCACCGCTGGCAATGTGGCGGTGCTGCCGATGGCGATCGCCAGCGTGGTGGAACAGGTTCCGGGGGTGCTGCGTTACCAGATCATCCAAACCGCTCTGGACCAACTCAAGGTGCGGCTGGAGGTCGAACCAGGGACTGAGCGCGA
This sequence comes from Chloroflexi bacterium GWB2_54_36, assembly GCA_001796355.1. Taxonomy (GTDB): domain Bacteria; phylum Chloroflexota; class Anaerolineae; order Anaerolineales; family Anaerolineaceae; genus Bellilinea. Next base: position 1,216 of record MGMG01000028.1, read on the forward strand.
GGCTGTCTGGGACGTCGTGGCGGTGGAGCTTCAGACATTCCTTGCAAGCCAGGGCGCAGCGACGATTGGAGTCGCTCTGGCAAGCGAAGCGCCGCAGGCGAACCCGGTCAGCGGCAAGTTCCGGCACGTGTACAGGGAACGGTGGGATGCAGAGGAGGATGGAGAACAGCATTGTTAGTTGTTCTCCATCCTTTAGCTTATCCAATATTTTCTTAGCGGGTTGGATTACGGGATAAACAATCCTTCCAGTTCACCCTGTAAGGCGGCGGGCAACAGGTACGCCTCGCATGAGTCCGGCTTGATTAGGACGGTCGACGACTCGTCGGAATTTGCCTTCCGCAGGCTTACACCCAGCCAACCCGATCGGCTCCATTCAATCCCAACTGCGCCGGCATTATCCAGTACCAGGTGCATGTCGCTGCCATCGGTGCGGACCAGGTACAGGCTGCTGTTATCCCGGCCGCGGTAGGCGATCCAGTTCCCGTCCGGCGAGAGTTTAGGATTGAGGAATTTTGCAGTGCCGTTCTCAATAGTAAACCGCTCTTGTGCCGCGCCGCTGCCCAAGTCATAGGCGTACACTTTCCAGGCGGCACCTCCCGTAAAGGGTGCGACGAAGTAGAGTTGGGTGCCGTCCGGCGACCAGCCGATGACTGCTTCGTAACTCCAGGTGGAGACCTGGCGCCCCGGCGAACCGTCGGTGTTGATGACGAATACACTATTGATTACGCCGTCACCCATCCCTACATAGGCAATCTGCTTCCCATCCGGCGACCAGTGCAGGTTAAAACCGCCTGCCCCCGGCAGAATTTCCTCGGTCTGGGAAGTCACGTCGACTATATGTATTCCGTTGTCAGTGGCGGAGTATGCCACCCGGTTGCCGTCCGGCGAAAGCGCTCCCCAATTGCCAGCTGGAACCACCACCTGCTTCTGGCTGCCGTCCAGGTTGTAGAGAACAAGGCCCCATTTACCCGTGTCATCCAGTTTTTCATATAGCAAAGCCTTACCATTGGACAGCGTTGATGGAGCCGGTTCAAGTTGTGCGAGGGAATCCGCCGTCAGGCATACACCAGGTTGGAGGGTCGGGTTGGCCGGTAGGTCGGCGCGAGGTGAAGTGGGAGACCACTGGCCCTGCCAGGTGAGCGGGTCGCCGATGAGGGTCAGATTGGAAAGGATGACCGTGAGCACACCGGACGGAATTTGGGCATAACTCAGGGTCACGTTGAACTCACCATTCGTCAGACCTCCGCCGCCCCCGCCACCGCCGCCATTGGGTGTGGATCCCTCAATTTGAACGCTGGCGCTGTACACTTCCGGGTCAACCTGGAAACGGAACGAGTAGCCGCCGCGCGAATCGGCCATGATCGATACCAGCTTCAGAGTATGCCCGGCGATCTGAATATCCTGATTGGGGCTCCACTCCTGACCCGGCTGTGGGTTGGGTCCGGCATCAAAGGTGAATCCAGCCGTTGCGCTGGGATCGGGTTGGAACAAGTAAACGCCCGGGAAGCGGATGGTCAGTGGATAAACCAGTCCAGCAGCCTTGAATTGCACGGCCCAACCGGTTCCGCCCGTACTCGCACCGGCAATTTCCTGGCTGACATCCGCGGGATGCGTGTAGCTTACGACCTTTCCGCTTGCGTCACGGATCTCCAGATCACCGGTAATCTGCGTCGTTTCTCCCGATTTGCTCTGGGGTTGGACCTGGCCGACTAAAATGTACCCATCCTCGGTCTCGATCACTTTATTTACGGTTACAGCGCTGTCCACCAGCGCAGTGGATGTGCCGGCGCTTTCGGGGAGAGCAGTCGCGTCAGGCAGCAGGCTGGCCTGGGGTGAGGGAGAGAGTTCGATCACCGGCATTACGGCCAGATCAGGGGGGGCAGGCACGAAGCTTAAAGGCAGCTCCCAGTTTTCCGGTACTGTGCCCGGGAGAGTATTGAAAATGCACGGCACCACAAAGACGGCGTTATTCACCCCAGCTGGAACCGGCTGGAAGTCATTGTCCATCCGGGTTAGCTGCGTCCCGTCTGGAAGACGCAAATATTCCGACTGAGTGCAGCCCATCACGTCCTCGCGGTCAGGGTAGGCCGAGCCAGGTACGCCAAAGATACGATAGTCGATATGAGTCCTGTCCACGGTCAGGGTCGCCGAGGTCACCGTGAGGGTGATCCCGTCTCTGGTGACGCCGACCGGTTCTGCCAACACCCGTATCGGCACGCTGTTGTCCACGATCCCCACGTCGGGGATATAGCCTAACAAACCGCGCACTGCGGCAAAAACGCGCTGCGGCCCGATCACCAGGGTAGCGACGATCATCACGCTAAGCACCGCGAACACGATGATCCAAGCTGGGCGCAATCTGAAGGATGGAATGGTCTTAGGTGTTTTTTCGACGGCCCTTTTGATCAATTCCCCATGGAGTTGAGCGACAAATTCGGAGCGGATTTTGGGTACCCCAAAAGATTGGCGAATATCTTCTTCAAACTGAGTGGAGTTATTTGATTTTTCCATTTGAAACCTCCAGTTGGCTTTGTAACCGCGCCAACAGGCGGTATATCGTTTTTTTGACAGCTTGTTCGGTGCGGTGGAGGAAATGAGCCATTTCCCCATAGGTCATCTCGGCCAGAAACCGCAATCGCAGCAATTCCCGCTCATCTTCCGGCAGGCCTTGGATGAGCCTCGACAGCGCGAGGGCCTGTTCGGATTGGATCACGCTGGATAAGGGCTCATCCTCCGTGGACGAAGCCTCTTCGGATAGTTCAGGTTCCTGCTTTTTATTCCGGCGAAAGTGATCCATGGCCTTGTTGCGGGCAATGGTAAACAACCAGGGGGCAAAATTGCCATCCTGCCGGAAACGATCAAAGGCTTCAAAGGCTGCCAGAAATGTTTGAGCGGTAACATCTTCCGCCTCATGAACATTGCCAAGCCGGCTGTAAAGATAGCGAAAGACCTGATCCGCATAAAGCCGGTACAGCTCACCGAAGGCCTGGGGATCATGCCTGGCCGTCTGGATGATCTGTCGTTCTTCCGTCCTGGGTAAGTCTTTATCGAACGTCAATGAAATACTGCTTTCCCTCATACCTATCCTTTCCAAAGATTCTCACGCAATCCTGCGCAGGGACTTTGAATTGAGCTCTATAGGTAAGACGTGAAAAGCCGGAAAGAGGGACAATTCTTAATATTGAGCAGCAGCCCGTTTTCTGTCCGGAGGTCAGAAAACGTATCGCCTTTGAAAACTCTCGTCACTCAAAATATGGTAAAAAATTATGTTGCAACAAATTATGCCATGAAACCAATTCGATCCCTTCGCATCAAGTTAGCCTGCCAAGAGTGGATGCCGCATCGGCGTGGAGAAATGAAAACAACGCGATCCAGGTCGCGCTTAATTGGGTTGACTTCTTATTGATGAAAACACAGCAAGCACGAATGCATAGCTTCTCAAGCTTGCAAAATCTGCTCCGCTGTCTTTCAGCGAGGGTGTGGGTAGATAATCCCCCTGGGGTGTATCATCTACCCACACTGGCTCGCTGTCAAAAGCTATTCATACCTTAAGGCTTCGACGGGTTGTAGATTAGCAGCCCGGTTTGCCGGATAAATTCCAAAGAGCAGGCCAACCGACATTGAAAAGAGGGTCGCCAGCAGAACCGCACTCAGGGTGATACTCGGATCAATCGGTGTCCCGCTGGCAGCCGCAATGGCGCCAATTCCATAGGCCAATGCCACTGCCAGCAGGATTCCAACCAATCCGCCGAGCAGGCTGAGCAGCATCGATTCAGTCAAAAACTGAACCAAGATGTCGCGCTTGCGAGCTCCAACCGCCTTTCGCAGCCCAATCTCGCGCGTGCGTTCGGTCACCGAAACCAGCATAATATTCATGATGCCAATGCCGCCCACCAGCAGGGATATTCCGGCGATGCCGCCCAGGAAAACTGTCAGTATCCCGGTAATCGACTGGGCGATATTGAGAATGGAATCCTGCGAGAACAGCGTAAAATCGTCTATGCCAACTTCGGTGTGATGGCGGGTACGCAGAATTTGCGATATTTCCTCGGTCGCGGCGGCTACACTCTCAGAATTCACCGCCTGGACCTGGATGCTATCCACGCTGTCGCGCACATTTCGCTGTATAAGGCGGGATTGCGCCGTTGTGAGCGGGATCAGAACTCGGTCATCCTGGCTACCAAAACCTGATCCGCCTTTTGCCTCCAACACACCAACCACCCGGTAGGGGGTTCCGGCAATGCGAATCGTCTCCCCGATTGTGCCCACGGAATAGCCAAACAACCGCTCCGCTGTATCAGGCCCAATCACTGCCACCGCTGAACGGCCTTGCAACCATTCCTGACTGATGAACTCCCCTTCGGCGATCGTTTCATTGGCTACATTGGCATACGCCGGGGTGACGCCTGTCACGCTGATGCGCGACGATTCTCGCCCGGCTGAAACCTCCTGGTTGGTTCCAACCGACGGCGCTACCGCCAAAATTGACGGCGCAGCCAGCGGGTCAGCCAGAGCATCGGCATCCGCAAGAGTGAGAGGCTTGGGGTTGCGTACATCCTGCTGCTGGTTGCCCGAGGAAACGAAGATCAAGTTCGTGCCAATGCCCTCGATTTGGCCAGTGATCGAATTTTGGACGCCAGCGCCAATCGCCATCATGGCAATAACGGCAGCCACTCCAATTACAATCCCCAGCATGGTCAACCCAGAACGCATTTTATTGGCTATCAGACTATCCAATGCTTCGAGGATGATTTGGAAAATTTTCATAGTCCATCCTCCTCGACCAGCCCGTCTTTGAGGTGGATTGTGCGCTGCGTCATGGCGGCAATCCGCGGGTCGTGGGTGACAAATATCAATGTTGTGCCTTGCTCCTCATTCATCTTGAGCAGCAACTCCATAATTTCCTGCCCGGACTTGCTGTCCAGGGCGCCGGTGGGTTCGTCCGCCAGAATGACAGCTGGATCATTCACCAGCGAACGGGCGATAGCCACGCGCTGCTGCTGCCCACCGGAAAGCTCGTTCGGCCGGTGTTTGATGCGGTCGCCCAGGCCAACCTTTTCAAGAGCAGCCATTGCCCTTTCATGGGCTTCCTGGTTGTTCACGCCTGCGTAGCGCAAGGGCAAAACGACATTGGTCAGCGCGGTTTGACGGGGAAGCAGGTTAAAACTCTGGAAGACAAAGCCAACCTTACGGTTACGGATCGAGGAGAGTTGATCATCGGAAAGGTTCTCGACTTTTTCTCCGTCCAGCAGATATTCACCATCTGTTGGACGATCCAGGCAGCCCAGCACGTTCATCAAGGTGGATTTTCCGGAGCCGGACGGGCCCATAATCGAGACAACCTCCGAACGGGCAATATCCAGCGATACACCGCGCAGTGCATGGACATCAAATTCGCCCATTTTATATACTTTGGTCACATCCCTGGCATTGACGACGATTTCGCTCATTGACCGTCTCCGCCGCCCCCAAATATCGAACCCATACCACGGCCAGACCCCAGACTGGCTCCGGCAGTTGGCGGATTGAGGATGATCAAATCGCCGGCATTGAGATCTCCTGAAATAATTTGGCTGTAATTGTTGGCGGACGAACCGAGTTCGATTTCCACCGGGACAACCTGATTAGATTTGAGGACGTACACAACCCGGCTGTTGTCCAAAGTCCGCACAGCCCGGCTGGGAACCAGCAGCACATTATCCAATTGGCTGACGACGACATTTACTGCCGCGGTCATGCCGGGTTTAATGGCGGGTGATGGGTTCTGGATTTCTACGGTAACTGTGAAGTTTACCGACCCGTTGGCCGCAGAGCCAAATAAAGCGATATCGGTGACTGTGCCGCTAAATTCCTCAGCCGGGATGGCATCAAAGGTCAGGGTTACGGCCTGGCCAACCTTTACCTGGTTGATGTCAATTTCGGAAATATCCATATCGACTAGCAGGTGTGAAAGGTCATCGATTTGGAAAGCCGTTTTCCCATTGGTCACCAGATCGCCGGGTTGGCTGTCCACCTGTGTGATCGTGCCGGCAAATGGGGCGGTCAAATGCGCCAGGTCCAACGTGGCCTGAGCAATATCGACCTTGACCTGGGCTGCCAGAATACTATCTGCGTCGGGTCCATCTTTAACTTTGTCCCAGTTTTTCTCGACGGTAACCAGCCGCGCTTTGGCCTGTTCGAGTTTGGCATTGACCTCTTCCACGGACAACCCGCCCGGCAGCCCGGATACATAATTCAGGTTGGCCTGGGCTTGCTGTTGTTCTTGCCGGGCGGTGGCATATTGGCTTAGCCCGTTGGCATAGGCCGCGCTTTCCTGATTTAAGTCTTTTGCGCTCTCCCAGCGGTCTTCCGCCCGTTTCAGGGCATCATTCGCGGTGATTAAATTCGCGCGGGCAATATCGATCGTTTCCTGGCTGGCGCGCTTGTATTGCATGCTCGCGGCTTCCTGCTCAGCATCCTCAACGGCTTGCTGCGCCTGAATCAACGCCAGATGCGCATCCGCAGCGGCTTCACTGTTGTTATAAGCCTTATCAAGCGCTTCTTTGGCATTAACCAGGTCAACCTGCGCCTGGAGCACATTTTGTGAGAGAGAGGTTGATAGTAATTCGGCCAAGACCGCATCGGCTGCTACCGGTTGTCCTTTTTCCACATTCACGTTGGCTACTTTACCGCTTGTTTGCCAGGAAATGGACGCTGTCTGATTGGCGCGCACTGCCCCCGTGCCGCCTACGGATGCACTCACGCTGCCCATTTTGGCTGGTTCGGTTTGGAAATTTGCCGGGGACTGTGCGCCTGCTGCGTTCCCCCTAAGGGCGGGTAAAACCACAAACACAATTATTGCCAGTACTCCCAGGATCCCAATTGGCAACCAGATTTTCTTCTTCATGTATGCGGACTCCTTAAAATTTCAGATACATTAAAAATTATTACCCTGACAAGGATATCCATTTTGTTCGGGAAGGTGTAGTCTCTGCGGTCACTGACAAGCGGTACCTCAGTAACCTCAATATATGACTGCGGTCATGCCATTCCATGGCTGCACTCAATAGAGGCTTGAAACGGATTATGTTATGATGAAAAAATGGATTTTCGAGCGAGCTCAGAGCCTGGCATCATTAAAACCTTCCGTCTCTTTACCGGAGTGCGGTTGGCGTTGGTAGTTTTTTCAATCCTGAGATATTTCCTGGTAGGTGGTTCAACCACGCTCGAAAAATGGCCTTATCTGGCATTTATGGTGCTGGATGCCGGACTCCTTTTGATCTACCTTTCATTACCGCGATTGAGCCAGTTCCTGAAAGGGGTATACCTGCCAATCGGTATCTTTTTGGCGACGATCGGACCGATGCTCGAACTGCACCTCGTTTCTAATTGGTTCGCGGGATCGGCTCCGGATCGTGCGGCATTCATATTGCTGTTGCAGCCCATCCTGGTGCTGTTTATACCTTTGATCATCATCGGCTGGCGATATACCATGCGAGCCGTGGTTTTCTTTAGCGGGCTCACTTTTCTGCTGGATATCATTTTGGTCTTGGGCGCTTTCAAGCGGTCAGGCGGGTTGGACTTCTTATCACCGATTCTGGGTGTGGCCTTTCTCCGGACCGTTTTGTTTTTATTCATTGGAAATATGGTCGCCAACTTGATGAAAACTCAAGTCGAACAGCACCGGCGTTTGGCGGAGGCCAATGAACGGTTAGCTCAATACGCTTCCACCCTGGAACAGCTGACCATCAGCCGGGAGCGCAATCGCATGGCCCGCGAGCTGCACGATGTGCTGGCGCACACCATGAGCGGAGTTGCTGTCGAATTGGAGGGCGTGCGCGCCAAATTGCGCGTGGATCCGGATTATGCCGAGGTGCTGCTGGGTCAATCGCTCCAGGCGGTGCGGGAAGGTTTGACCGAAACCCGGCGGGCGCTTCAAGCCCTGCGCGCCACCCCGCTGGAAGACCTTGGCCTGGGGTTGGCGATCCGCAATCTGGGCGAATCGATTGCTGGGCAGGCCGGGCTGCAAACCGATTTTCACATCAACAATGACCTGCGGGATTTTCCGGCAGAGGTGCAGCAGTGCTTTTATCGGGTCGCGCAGGAGTCTTTTACCAATATTGCAGCCCATTCCCAGGCCAGGAATGTGCAGGTGAGCCTGATGAAAGACGGGAACGGGTTGAAATTAGCCATCCGGGACGACGGCATCGGCTTTGATGAGAATGCCATCGACCTGAACCAAAAATACGGGTTGTTAGGCATGCGCGAGCGGGTGGAAATGATCAAGGGCGAATTGTCCATCGTCAGCCAACCGGGATCAGGTACGCAGATTCTGCTTACCTACGGAGGAAAAGAATGATGGAAGCGGAACCAAAAATTCGTCTATTAATTTGTGATGACCAGACCATTGTTTGTGAGGGTTTGCTGGCGATATTTTCCACGGTCCCCGAGGTGATGGTGGTCGGGACCGTACATAATGGCGTGGAAGCAATCGAGAGCATTCCGCTGACAAAGCCGGATCTGGTTTTGATGGATCTCAAGATGCCGATCATGAATGGCATTCAGGCAACCAAAATTATCCACGAAAAATATCCATTCATCCGCGTGTTGGTGCTGACCACGTACGACACCGATGAGTGGGTGATTGATGCGGTTCGCAGCGGCGCTGCTGGCTATATCCTTAAAGATGCTCCCAGAGAGAGCCTGGTGCAAGCGATTATTGACACGATGAAGGGGCGCAGCTATATTGACCCCCAGGTGGCTGGAAAAATCCTCAATCATGTTGTGCACCAACCCGCCTCATCCATCTCCGACCAGCAGCTTATGAGTGAATTGAGCGACCGCGAACGCGAAATCTTGCGACTATTGGGACGCGGCTTGAATAACGCCGAAATTGCGCAATCGCTGTTTTTGACCGAGGGCACAGTAAAGAACTACGTAAGCACCATTTTCACCAAATTGCAGGTGAATGACCGCACTCAGGCAGCTTTATTTGCTGTACGGGCCGGCCTCGGCGGATAAAAAACCAATATTTTACCCCTTGACATCCTCCCTTTCCCGGGTGTATATTTCTGCGTCGAATAGTTCTATATGTTACTAATTGATTGCGAGGAAAAATGCATCCATTTGCCGGCCCGGAAAATGACAAAATTCGGGCTCACATCCAGAATCATCTTAAAAAAATGTTCGCCATCGAAGATACGAGCGGCATCGACTTGTTTGTCATGCTGCAGCGGACGGCACACCTGATTCGGCTGCTGGACAGCCAGTCTGCCGAAAATATGGAAATTTCTGGCCCACGCTGGAGACTGCTGATGCGCCTGCTCATCGATGAAGAGATGGGTAACAGCGCAGGTTTGACGCCAACCGCCATCAGCCAGTCGCAGCATGTTAGCAAGAACACGATCAGCGCGCTGCTGCGCGGTCTCGAGGCGCAGGGTCTTATTCAGCGCACGCTCGTTTCGACCGATCTGCGCGCCTTTCGCATTCAGCTCACCCAGGCGGGCAAGGATTACCTGCGAAATACTGCGCCAGCGCGTATAAGTAACCTCAACCGACTGCTTTCCGGGCTGGATTTACAGGAGCAAGAACAACTTATGCTGTTGCTAGAAAAGCTGCAAGGCCTATTAATGGAACAATACAAGCCTTGCAAGGATCCCGAACACCAACCTGCCCATGCCGGCCATGCGGCAATTTCTGAGGAGTGAATCATTCCATGATTCGATTAGTCAGGTATCTCAAACCCTATTTATCCGTGATTTTGCTCACCATCGTGCTGTTGTTCGTGCAGGCCAACGCAGACCTGGCGCTGCCCGATTATCTATCGCGCATTGTAAATAACGGTATCCAGCAGGGCGGCGTGGAAAACGCAGTCCCCACCGCCCTGCGCGCCAGCACGATGGACCACTTGCAGCTTTTCCTGACGCCGGACGAACAGTCGCGCGTGATGGCAGCCTACACCCTGGTCGATGCCAGTTCGCCGGATTACGCCGAAACGCTGAAAACGGCGCCTGGCGCTGCCGACGAGTCGGTCTATGTTTTGACCAACACCAGCGAGGTTGAAATCGCCTGGCTCAACCCGGTAATGGCAAAGGCGCTTTTGGCGGTCTCCGGAGTCGAGCAGGTTATGGCTGACCCGGACAAAGCGACCCAGATGGGCGCGGCGGCCGGCTTTGACCTTTCTCGACTGCCGCCCGGCGCCGACCTGTTCACCCTGCTTGGCAATTTGCCCCAGTCGCAGCGCGAACAGCTCAGCGCGCAACTGCAAGGCCAGTTCGCTGCGCTGGGCGAGAGCGCCGTGCAGCAGGCAGCCATTCAGGCGATAAAAGCCGAGTTCACAGCGCTTGGCATGAACGCCGCCAGCCTGCAAACCAACTACATCTTAAGCACCGGGCTGCTGATGCTGCTCGTCACGCTGGTGTCGGTCGCCAGCAGCATCGCGGTGGGTTACCTGTCGGCCAGAACGGCTGCCGGTCTGTCCCGCGACCTGCGGCGCGCGGTCTTCCAAAAGGTCGAGGGCTTCTCATCCACTGAGTTCGACCGCTTCTCCACTGCTTCCCTGATCACCCGCACCACCAACGACATCACCCAGATCCAGATGGTGGTGATCATGATGATGCGCATGGTTTTCTACGCGCCGATCATGGGCGTGGGCGGCATCATCCGCGCCATCGACAAAGATTCGTCGATGTGGTGGATCATCGCTGTGGGCGTGGCAGCCCTGCTCAGCCTGATCGTCGTGGTCTTCTCGGTCACGCTGCCAAAGTTCAAGGCGATGCAGAACCTGATCGACCGGCTCAACCTGGTGCTGCGCGAGAACCTCTCGGGTATGATGGTCATTCGCGCCTTCAACATGCAGCCGTTCGAGGAGCAGCGTTTCGACAAGGCCAACCAGGATTTGACCGGCACGACTCTGTTCATCAACCGGGTAATGGTGGCCATGTTCCCAACCATGATGTTCATCATGAACGGGCTGTCGCTGCTGATCATCTGGATCGGGTCGCAGCAGGTGGCCGCGGCCCAGATGCAGGTGGGCGACATGATGGCTTTCATGCAATACGCCATGCAGATCGTCTTCTCGTTCCTGATGATGTCCTTTATGTTCATTCTCCTGCCGCGCGCGTCAGTTTCAGGCGGACGCATTGCCGAGGTGCTGGGCACTGAACCGACCATCCGCGACGCAGAGACCCCGCGCAATTTCCCTGCGCCGTTCAAGGGGGCGGTCGAGTTCCGCAACGTGTCCTTCCGCTACCCCGGCGCGGATGAAGATGTGCTGCATGACATCAACTTCACCGCGCGGCCGGGCCAGACCACCGCCTTTATCGGTTCCACCGGTTCGGGCAAGTCAACCGTGGTCAACCTGATCCCGCGCTTCTACGATGTGACCGGCGGGCAAATCCTGATCGATGGGGTGGACATCCGCCAGGTGACGCAGCACGAGCTGCGCGACAAGATCGGCTACATCCCGCAGAAGAGCACGCTTTTCTCCGGCACGATCGAGAGCAACCTGCGCTACGCCGACGATGGCGCCACTAAAGAAGCGCTACTGGCCGCTGCCGGAACCGCCCAGGTGACTGAATTCATTGACTCGAGCGCGGACGGGCTGGCGACTGAGATCGCTCAGGGCGGCGCAAACGTCTCCGGCGGGCAAAAACAGCGCCTGTCGATCGCCCGCGCGCTGGTGAAGCAGGCGCCCATTTACATCTTCGATGACAGTTTTTCGGCGTTGGATTTCAAGACGGACGCAGGCCTGCGCCATGCGCTGAAGGAGAATACCGCCGACAGCGCGGTGCTGATCGTCACCCAACGGGTTTCGACCGTGATGAACGCCGAGCAAATCGTGGTGCTGGATGAAGGGCAGGTGGTCGGCATTGGCACCCATCCCGAATTGATGAAAACCTGCGAGCCGTATCGCGAGATCGCGCTGTCGCAGTTGAGCATGGAGGAATTATCATGATGATGCCCGGCGGAAATCCAAATCGCAGCGGGGGCGGATCCAAGGAACAGGCGGGCGGGCCAGGTTTTGGCCCAGGCCGCCACGGCGGCCCAATGGGCATGATGATAAAGGGCGATAAGGCGCGCGACTTCAGGGGAACGATGCAAAAGCTATTGCAGGCCCTGAAGCCCTACCGCTGGTCGTTTGCGGTAGTGTTCCTGTTCGCCGCGGCCTCGACCGTGTTCAATATCCTCGGCCCGAAGATCCTCGGCAAGGCCACTACCAAACTGTTCGAAGGCGTCATGGGGCAAATCGCCGGCACCGGCGAGGGCATCGACTTTACCTACATCGGCAACATTTTGATCACCATGACCATCCTGTACCTGCTGGCGACGCTGTTCAGCTACGTGCAGGGCTGGATCATGTCCGGCGTCTCGGCACAGGTGACCTATCGCTTCCGCAGGGATATTGCCGAGAAGATCAACCGCATGCCGCTGGGTTATTTCGACGGCACCAACCACGGCGAGGTGCTCTCGCGCGTCACCAACGATGTCGATACGGTCAGCCAGACGCTCAACCAGAGCCTGTCGCAGATCATCACCTCTGGCGTGACGGTTGTGGGCGTGCTGGTGATGATGCTGACCATCAGTTGGCAGATGACGCTGGCGAGCCTGCTGGTCATCCCGCTCTCGCTGGTTTTCATCCGGCAGATCGTGAACCGTTCGCAGAAGTACTTTTCCGAGCAGCAGGAATATCTGGGCCACATCAATGGGCACGTCGAGGAAATGTACGGCGGCCACCTGGTGATGAAGGCTTTCAACGGCGAGGAAAAGAGCGTCGTCAAATTTGACGGCTTCAACACCACGCTGTACAGCTCGGCCTGGAAGTCGCAGTTCCTCTCGGGGCTGATGATGCCGGTCATGAGCTTCATCAGCAATCTGGGTTACGTGGCAGTGGCGGTGTTGGGCGGCTGGCTGGCAACGCGCAGCCTGATCACCGTTGGCGATATCCAGGCCTTCATTCAGTACGTGCGCAACTTCACCCAGCCGATTGCGCAACTGGCGAACATTTCCAATACGCTGCAGCAAACCGCCGCCGCGGCCGAACGGGTCTTTGGCTTTCTGAATGAGGCCGAGGAAGTGCCCGACCCGGCCGGTGCGCTGGAACTGAGCGACGTGCGCGGTCAGGTCGATTTCGAGGCGGTGCGCTTCGGTTACAACCCCGAGAAGGCGGTGATCCACGATTTCACTGCCAGGGCAAACAGCGGCCAGCGGGTGGCCATCGTCGGGCCGACCGGCGCGGGCAAGACCACCATCGTCAAACTGTTGATGCGCTTCTACGACGTCGACTCCGGCACGATCCGCGTCGATGGGCGCGACATCCGCAGCCTGACCCGCCGCGACCTGCGCAAGTTGTTTGGCATGGTGCTGCAGGATACCTGGCTGTATAACGGCACGATTATGGAGAACATCCGCTACGGCCGGCCGGATGCCACTGACGCCGAGGTGTACGCCGCAGCCAAAGCCGCGCACGTGGATCATTTCGTGCATACGCTGCCGGACGGCTACAACATGGTGCTCAACGAGGAGGCCAGCAACGTCTCGCAGGGGCAGAAACAACTGCTGACCATCGCGCGCGCGGTGCTGGCCGACCCACGCATCCTGATCCTGGACGAGGCCACCAGCTCGGTGGACACGCGCACCGAGGTGTTGATCCAGCGCGCCATGAACGAGCTGATGAAAGGCCGCACTAGCTTCATCATCGCCCACCGTTTGTCCACCATCCGCGACGCCGACCTGATTTTGGTGATGCGGGACGGGGATATTGTCGAGCAGGGCGACCACAAGAACTTGCTGCAGGCCGGCGGGTTCTACGCCGAGCTGTATAACAGCCAGTTCGAACCAGAGGCAGCGGCA
>MGMG01000029.1 GCA_001796355.1 Chloroflexi bacterium GWB2_54_36
CTCCATTCAACCCTGGGGTATTGTTCCCCAATGGAGTTTGAAGCCAAATATAATCAATCCCCTTAACCCTGTGTCCAAAAAAACGGGTGAGGTTCAGCGCTGCACCTGCTATTGATCCGGATTTTGCCCCGGGTGCGAGGCGCTTTTACAGTGCCTTGCACCTGCTCTTGTCCGTGGATATTGTTCTGGGTGCGATGCACCTGTATTTGGTGCGTTGCACCTGCTCTTAGGTGAATTGGGCATGCAAAAGCAGGTGCATCGCTCCTTAACTCATGGTTGATTAGAACCTCGGTTCATCCAGGAGCAACGCACCCGGTAGATTTTTGGTACGATGTTCCTGTTCATAATCTTTGCGATGTTAACCCAGTACCAACTCGTCTAAGGTCTTAAATTTTCCTGTAAAATCAAATAGCAGAGCAAACCACTACACATTCCAGAGGTTATCATGACCAGAGCCCGTCCGCCTTATTTACCTGGGCTTTTCTATCATTTCTATAACCGAGGACACGGCCGCGCGAACATATTCAAAGAAGACGAAAACTATTTATTTGTGATTCGCAAAATCAAGGAATATACGAAATCACTGAACCTGTCCATGATCGCCTATTGCCTGATGCCTAACCATTATCATTTTCTGGTCAGACAGGATGGTGATTCTCCAGCCGGGTTACTGATGCAACGAGTATTCAATAGCTACTCAAAAGCTTATAACAAATGGTATGACCATCATGGCACTCTTTTCGAGTCACCTTACCAGGTCAAGCGAATTGAAAAAGACACACATCTACTACATTTGTGCAGGTATATTCATGGCAACCCCCAAAAGGACGGCCTGGTTCAAAACCTGGCAGAATGGCCATATTCGAATTACCTGGAATGGCTTGGTGACCGCAATGGGTCACTGGTTGACATGGATTTTGTTCGAGATCATTTCACCTCTGGTTCAGCTTACTGCACCTTCGTGCAGGAAGGGCTTTTAATCAGCACTCATGAAGACTTGTAAACTTGCTACCCGGCCAGAAGCATACACTTGCTCCTCAAACCGAAATAGATTGGCTTTCTTGTTGAAGGGTTCTGGGTACAACGCACCCGAGAATACTTTGGTGCGAGGCACTTTTACAGTACGTTGCACCTGCCCTTTGGCATAAATTTTTGCATCTGGCGCGCCTGCGGTATAATCCCCCATAATCCTCATGGAACTTACATACCATACCAACTTCCCCGACGACCTGCGAAATGAATGGAACGCGCTGCTGGACGAAAGCGTCAGCCACGTTCCTTTTTTACGCTTCGATTACATCCAAACCTGGTGGGAACACCGCGGCGGCGGCGAATGGCCGCAGGCAGAACTGGCTCTGGTGACCGCCCGCCAGGACGGCCGCTTGATCGGCATCGCGCCTTTCTTTTTCACGCCGGACCATGACGGACGCCCCGCCCTCATGCTGCTGGGCAGTATCGAAATATCCGATTACCTCGATCTGATCGTTCGCCCGGCTGACCTGCCCGTCTTCCTCGACAATCTGCTGCCTTTCCTTGCCCAACCTGGGCACCCCGCCTGGCAAAGGCTGGACCTCTATAACCTTCTGGATTCCTCCCCGACTGTTGCCGCGCTGGAAGCAGCGGCCAGAAAACACAATCTCTCCTTTCGCCAGGAACAGTTGCAGCACTCCCCCTACATTCCGCTGCCCGGTGACTGGGAGACTTATCTGGCTTCCATCGACAAAAAACAGCGGCACGAAATCCGTCGCAAAATGCGCAAGGCTGAAACCGCAGAAGTCCCGGTGCGCTGGTACATTGTTACCGATGACGACACGCTGGACAGTGAAATAGAGGCCTTCCTGGCCTTGATGCAACAGGATGAAGAAAAAGCCGCGTTTCTGACGCCTGTAATGCGCCAGACCATGCACGCTATTATTCGCTGCGCATTCGAAGAGGACTGCCTGCTGCTGGCTTTCATGGAAGTGGGCGATCAAAAGGCGGCCGGTTATATCATGTTTGATTACCTCGACCGGGTCTGGGTGTATAACTCTGGCTTTGACCGCCGGTTCATGGAATACTCACCTGGTTGGGTGCTGCTGGGCTACCTGCTGCAGTGGGCTACCGAACACCGGCGCATCGAATTCGATTTCATGCGCGGCAACGAGGATTACAAGTACCGCTTTGGTGCTGTGGACCGCTTTGTGCTCCGCGCCATCCTCACCCGCTGAGAAAGGTTCGGTCGTTTTGATCACCACCGGGCAAATTCTCGAGGTGCTGCAAAAAGTAGTTGACCCCGAATTGGGGCATAACATTGTTGAGCTGGGAATGGTGCGCGATCTTGCCATCCATCCCGGCGGCGATGTGTCCTTCACCCTGGCGCTAACCATTCCGACCTGCCCGATGAAAGACCACATGGCCTTCAATGCACGTCAACTGCTGACCACGCTGTCGGATGTGAACAAGGTCGAGATCACCTTTGGCGAGATGACCGAGGAAGAGCGTAAAAATGCCTTTTCTATGGCGCGTCCCATCCCACCGAAATTAAATGCCTTCAATAAAATTGGCAAGGTGATTGCTGTCATGAGCGGCAAAGGCGGCGTGGGTAAATCCTCGCTCACCGCCCTTTTGGCGGTCATGCTGGCGCGCGGCGGTAAAAAGGTTGGCATCCTGGACGCGGATGTCACCGGCCCAAGCATTCCAAAATTGTTTGGCCTGCCGGCTGGCGGTCTGCGCGGCAGCGCGCAAGGTATTCTGCCCGCCATTACCCCGCTCGGGATCCGCATTGTCTCTACCAATTTACTGGTGCCTGAAGAAGACACCGCCGTCATCTGGCGCGGACCTTTGATTTCAGGCACCATCCAGCAGTTTTACAATGAGGTGCTGTGGGGAAAGTTGGATGTGCTGCTGGTGGATTTACCCCCAGGCACGGCTGACGCAGCGATCACGGTAATCAAGAACTTGCCGCTTTCAGGCGCGCTTCTGGTCACGTCACCGCAACAGTTGGCAGCCCTGGTGGTGCGCAAGGCGGTTCACATGCTGCAAAGCCTGGACATCCCGGTGCTTGGGCTGATTGAAAATTTCAGCTACTATCGCGATCCTCAAACCGGCGTAATTCACGAAATCTTTGGGCCGAGCCATGCCGGCGAAATCGCGGAGCTAACCGGGACATCGCTGCAACTGCGTCTGGCAATCGACCCTGCGCTTACCGGTCTGTGTGATGCCGGACAAATCGAACAGGCGGATACCACTGCTCTGGAACCGCTGCTCGCTCTTTTTCTCCCTGCCAGCATCGCGGTCTCGAACAGTAATTAGGCTGCGAACAGGATCGTCAGCATACTGCCGGTAATGATCGCAAATAAAATTCCGGCGAGAAGTTGATTCCCCTGATTGAGCGCCGCGTACAACCCAAACGGTACCAGAATCAAAGCCAGCATGGCTGCAGCGGTCGCATAGAACCGCCGGTTTTTACCCCCGAGATTGAATAACCGGAGTTTCCTGCGCCCTTCGGATGCATCGACTCGTTTCACAGACTCTATTTTACTTGAGACTGCCGAGTAAGAGTACGTTAACAGATTTTCATGCCGATCGGTGACTTTTTTAGCTGGTTTTGGTGACAATCGACAATCCATACTTTTTACTGGATGTGCTATTCTATCCCCTGTACATTGGGTCCATTTCAATTACTGTCCTAGATGTAGAGGAAAGGAATTTTTCCATGGCTTACGTAATTACGGATGATTGCATTCAGTGCGGTGCTTGCGAATCCGAGTGCCCGGAAGGCGCTATCGCCGAGGTCAGCGGTTTGTACGTGATCGATGCCTCCAAGTGCCAGGATTGCGGGTCGTGCGCGGATGTTTGCCCGACCGGCGCTGCGCAATCTGCCTAGTCCAACCTGGTATTTCGCAACAGAGCAGCCAAGGGCTGCTCTGTTTTGTTTAATGCAACTGCCCTGGCCTGCTGTCAGCTTGGGCTAAATCGGCCGCGTGATATAATTTTGGAATGAATGAACAATATCCCTCTTCAGTGGGTCAAATGGAAAACAAGCACCGCATCCGGCCAAAAACCAATTGGCGCCCTTTAGCGCTGATCGCTGGGGCTGCGCTTTTTTTTGCTCTGGGTTTGATCGCTGGATTTTTCATGTGGAGGCGCCCCCTCACGGCTGCCAGAGTCGAACTGGCCAACGTAAAATCCGAGTTGGAAACCCTCCAGGCGTCAGTTATCCCCGCTGTAGGGCAGGCTAGCCAGGCCAATTCCACTACGACTGATAGCGCCCAGACAGGTGCGTCAGGCGAGGTTCAGCAAGTTACCCGTTATCCGGTGACCGAGGATGGCGACCCATCTTACGGTCCGGCTGACGCGCCGATTACCATTATTGAATTCAGTGATTTTGAATGCCCTTATTGCCAGCGCTGGCATGCTGAAGTCTGGAAAAAGTTAGCAGCAGCCTACCGGTCCCAGATTCGGCTGGTTTACCGCGACTTCCCGCTTTACAGCATTCACCCGAATGCCGGCCCGGCTGCCAATGCTGCGGAATGCGCCAAGGAGCAAGGAAAATACTGGGAATTCCACGACCTGCTCTTCAGCGGTGCTGAAAAATTGGGTGAATCTGCCTATCAGACCTATGCCAGTGCACTGAATATGGATTTGAACGCTTTCCAACAGTGTCTGGACGAAAGTCGCTACGAGGCTGAGGTCACTGCGGATTTCGAATATGCTTCCAGTATTGGCATATCCTCCACGCCCACTTTCTTTATCAACGGCGTGGCATTAATTGGCGCCCAGCCGTTTGAGGTATTTCAAGAAGTCATCGAATTAGAATTGGCTGGAAAACTATCTCAATAACGGGGTCCTGATGAAAAAATTTATCGCGGTAGCCGGGAATATTGGCGTGGGAAAATCCACCCTGGTCCATCTGCTGTGCGAAAAAATGGGCTGGGAGCCCTTTTACGAACCCGTCACCGAAAACCCCTACATTGCCGACTTCTATAAGGATATGAATGCCTGGAGCTTCCATTCGCAGGTGTTCTTTTTAACCCACCGACTGCGCATCCACCAGCGCATCCTTTCCTTCCCCGGATCGGTCATCCAGGACCGCAGTATCTATGAGGATGCCGAGGTCTTTGCCCACAACTTATACCTGCAGGGCAACCTCAACGAGCGCGACTATGAAACGTACCGCGCTCTTTACCTGACCGTGGCGGATTTTATTCCCCCACCTGATCTGGTCATCTATCTGCGCGCCGCATCCAATACCTTGCTGCGCCGGATCAGCCTGCGTGATCGCGATTATGAGCGCAAAATTCCCACCGCGTATCTCGATCAACTGAATCAACTGTATGAGCAATGGATCAACAACTTCACCCTCTGCCCGGTATTGACGGTTCCTGCAGACGACCTGGATTTCGTTGCCCACCCGCGCCATTGCGATTTAATTATGTCCAAGGTGCAGGAAAAGTTGACCGGCAAAGATGAAGTGATCTTCTCTGCCGAAGAAGTTAATATGGCGACCGATTAATCTGCTGGTCGCGTTTGGTCTTTACCCATTTGCACTAATAACTGACCATCACCGCGGTTCTACGGTTATTTTTATAGCCGTACGCACTTTTCCATCGATGTCCACATCGACGAATTCGGGGAAGCAGATGATCGGGATGCCATCCTCGGCCAAATAACCTCTGGCCAAAACCAGTGCTTTAACGGCCTGGTTAACCGCGCCAGCACCAATTGCCTGCACTTCGGCATGCTTGTGCTCGCGCATCACCCCTGCAATTGCCCCGGCTACTGCGGCGGTACGAGAGTTTGCTTTTACCTTAATGACGTCCATGGCTAAGAATCCTTTCTCGTGGTTGGTCGACGCCAAGCAAACAATTTTGCCCAGGGACAGAAATCATACACCAATTCCATAAAAATTGTACAAGAATATTCGTTCAGATTCAAGCATCCAGAAACAAACTGATCTATACAATCAAAATACCGGACTTATTCTGATAGATAGCACAGGATTGAAAGGATTCTTTTTATCCATAGAAAAGTAGATTTAGTAGTAATAGTAGGGCCTGTGGAATTGTGGATAACCCCCTGAGATGACTGAGAATAATCCCAAAGGTGGAAATTTTAGCTGTGGTCGTCCTCTTGTTAGCGTAGAAAACTTGTCCCCTTATTAGTCGCTCCTGTTGACAAATTTGCTGAGGAAATCCGGATTGTCCCAATTTTTCTCCGGCTTTTGGAGATTTCGGTCTTGAGTCAAACACACCCCCATATATGGGGGTGTGGGGTAGTGCCGTAAACCCTATAAATCGAACGTTTTTTCAGATTTGTCCACAATTCAAAGACTTTATCCACAGTTTTTGGGGAGTTATCCACATCTTTACCCAGGCAGACGTAAAAGTCGAATGAAGGATACCCCCCATATTTAGTCGGCTACACGCCATATTTTTTTGCCCACTCATCCAGTGTTTCCTCGACTCCGTCCAGATAGCTGTCTAACAGCGCAAGCCGTTCGTCGAAAGGCTTATCGGACAGTCCCAATTCATGACAGGCATCCACCCACGGAGTTTGCTGCCGGGCGTCCGGAGGGAGTGCATTGACCGCCCGTGTCCAGGTGCGCAGCACCAGCCATAAAGCCGCCGGCGTATTTTCTTCATTAAGCGCAGCTGCAGCGCGTTCGTAATAAAGCAAACGGGTAGGCGCCAATCGTGGCGGTACTTCCTCTATCTGGCTGGCTGCCTGCAAGCTTTCTTTCCAGGGCTCAAACCATTTGGTCAGATCTTGTGCGGAATAACCATCAGGCGTGAAAAGGTCCAAAAGGCCGGCAGCCATCCCTGGCCGGCCCACCGCTTGGGCGTACTCCGGAAATTGCAGAATGAAGCGCCGCTCGGTCAACGGCGCTGCATGGATGACGGTGATGCTGTTTGCGGCGTTTTCGAGCGCAGACAAATAAATCAGCAGGCGGGCAGGAGCACTGGGGTCAGGCTGAAGGTGCAAGCTCATCCAACTTTGGCGGGCGTTCTCCGCCAATTTACGCGCTCGGGTGACCACATTCTCCGGCTGGTTGAATTGAGCGCCAGCGCTGGCCTGGGTGAATTCGAACCAGTGTTGCGTGTCGTATAAAGCCGCCGCATTGTTGACCAGGTGTGACCCAACCCAGGGATCCACCCGCAGGTGGCGTGGCTGGTGGAACACCGTCTGCGAATAATGCGCAATGTCAAGATGTACTTCATCCGAGAGATGCACCACCTCGCGCGGGTAGGCCGGCGTGCTGGTATGCACGCAAACCAGGTCGATGTCGGTGGTGCCGCCCAGCAGCGGCGAATCACTTAACAGCGAACCGGTAAGGTAGATACAAGCTAGCCCGCGGTAGCGCCGGGCGTACTTTTCGGCAGAGTCATGAGCGATGGCGTGTAAGGCTTCTCGGGTTATACGCATTCGTTTTCCCCTGAGCGGTTATTGGGTAAGTCTGTTGACGATTTGCTATATTACGCGTCTCGCCCGCTGGCCATTGGAAGTTCAGGTTGAAAGGGCGGCAGCTGTAACGCCTGGCGAATCCGGTTCTCGATCCAATCCATATCCTCGGGCTTGTGGACGAAATCCAGAGCGTTACTGTCGATCACCAGCACCGGCGTTTTACGCTGTGGGGTCAGGTAGAATTCGTCATAAGCCTGGTTCAATTCCTGAATGTATCCGGCTTCCATGTTGCGCTCATAAGGTCGGTCGCGCATAGTAATTCGCTGCAGCAGGGTGGTGGTTTCAGCGCGCAGGTAAACCACCAGCGCGGGCGTCGCCATTTTTTCTGCCAGCGCCTCATGCACCCGGTAATACATCTCCAGCTCGTCGCCTTTCAAGTTGATCGAGGCGAACAGGGCGTCCTTTTCAAAGGTATAGTCGCTGATCAGGTGCAAACCCTGGTTCAGCAGTTGCGGGACGTTGCGATTCTGCTGGTGATAGCGGCTAAGCAGGAAAAATATCTGAGTCTGAAAGGCATAGCGCGCTCGGTCGGCGTAGAAATTACTCAGGAACGGGTTTTCTTCGAACACTTCCAATAACAGGTTTGCTTCGATGCGCGGTTGGAGCAGCCGGGCCAATGTTGTCTTTCCCACCCCGATGACACCTTCGATAGCAAAATACATGGTGCTCCTTGATTCACCCAGCGCAGACAGCCGCTGTACAAATTAGCTTGTGCTTAATATACCATAAGTTATGATCGGGTCTCATTGCGGCCGACTGGCTGCGCTGATTCAGCGGTCCGGATAGCTTGCATCTGGACTCAAAGATGCACGACCCAGCATATCCGGGTCGAATGTACCATCAGAATCGCTCAGCCTTTTGCGGTTATTCTGGTCGGGAGCTGTTTTTTGGGCGTGTGACGCTGGCGGTCTCTTGAGGAAAATCGCTGTGCAGCGGGAATTGCGCATGCCAGGCTAATAAATCATCCAGAAAGCGTTGCAATCCTGCCGCCAGGGCTGCCGGCTGCTCGAAAGGCAGCAGGTGACCGGCGCTGCGAATCATTTCAAGGCGGGCTATCGGCAAGTTGGTCGATAAATAATGCGCCTGGGTTGGCGGGGTAAGCCGGTCCTCATGCCCGCAGGCGACAAACGCTGGCGTGTTGATCCGGGCAACCTGCTCATACAGGTCAAAACGGCTGCAGGCCAGCCAGTCGCCATAGAGCACGCTTGGGCGGGCGGAAGTCATGGCTTTGAAGCCAGCAGCTGCGATGGCCTGCGGGGATCCAGCGCACCCCAGCCGTTCTTGCAGGATTTGGTAACCGGCTGATGCGGTTGATGCACTGCTCAGGTACGTAATGAGTTCGGCGGGCAGGTTGAAGCTGGCTCCGGCAGATAGCACGCCGATCCCAATCACGTGCTGTGGAAAATCCAATGCCAGTTGCAGGGCAATCGCCCCGCCCAGTGAGTGGCCGACAAAAGCTGCCTGAAAGATGTGAGCGGCCGCTAAAAATTCGATAATAGCAGCGGTATAGTCGCTGACCGACTGAATCCCGACGCCATTGGACCGCCCATGACCGGGCAAATCCAGGGCGATGACGGTATGCCCTACCAGCCGGCGAATTTCTGCCGGCCAGATTAAATGACTGCTGCCCGCTCCGTGAATTAGGATGACGGGCTTTTGATCCTTCTTCCCCCCTTCATGCAGCGAATAATAAAATCCAGCCTTGAAGGGCATTGCTATCCAACTAAATTTTTATTTTTGATTGATTAGGGAGCGTCAGCCAACAAGCGCTGGCGAGTGTTTCAATTGTAACAGGCATTGTAAAGAACAGCCCATTAATTTATGGCGAACTTCCGGCTAATGCCTTCAGCAAGTTCGCCAGATCACCGAGCAGTTTAGCTGTTTTGGTCATAGGCTTGCTGGAGCCAGTCCAGTACTTCAGCATCTACCTCATCGGACGACGCAAGGCTGATCTGAAGGGGCATGGACTCATGGATTTTCGATGGTTGCAGTCGGCCAAAGGGTTTCTGCCCAGCCAAACGAAGTCCGAGGTCGATGCGGTTTTTGGTGGTTGGCTGCACCCGGGCAAATGTTCGGCGCGGGGTTACCAGCGAAACGTACGTCTTGCGTGCCTGAATGATCACATTACCTATGGCCGCCGCCGCTGTGATAACCGCGTCGAAGATCGGCCGTAACTGCGGCCGGTCGGCATACTGCCCGTCGATAAGCTCTTCCGCGGAGGCGAGCAAGAAGCCCGGGTAGCCAAATTGTTCCATCACCAGCAGCGATTGTGCATAACCCGTCACTCCCAAACGGGCAAGCCAGGCGCGCAGGGTTTGTTCGCTGGTAAATCCTTCGCGGTGGACGCGCTGGTTCCATGCAGCTACGTCTTCGCCAGTGCGCTCAAGCAGCAGGCGGGCAGACATGTCCTTCATCTCTTGCCAATCCCGGATTTCGGTCATTTATCCTCCTTGCATTCCATTCTTGCTTGAAACTTCATTCCCTGAATTTATTCAATGACAATATCCTTGAAGTGAAAAACTGGATAGATTTTATTCAAATTATAGTATTGTCTAATCCCAATATAAATCCCTGATAAATGCTTTAAAGGTCAACGAGCTTATCGTATTCTTGCCACCTTTTGGGACGCGTAAAAAATGGAATGGAATAAAATAATTACCAGAGGCATGACCGGATGACCGCAGGGTTTTGGTGGATATTGATGTCCATGATCTTATACGGCGGGCTGCATTCACTGCTGGCATCGCGCCGGTTTAAAGCTGCGCTGCAGCGCCGTTTTGGCTTTGGCATAATGCGCTGGCACCGATTTATTTTCTCCATCCTCGGCGGGCTGACGCTCCTCCCATCCCTGGCGTTGGTGGCGCTGCTGCCTGACCGGCAGATCTATGCCATCCCCCCGCCTTTTTCGAGCTGGTTGCGCTTGCTGCAATTCGCCGGATTGGTTGGGCTGGTATATGGGGTGTTGCAAACCGGTTTTTTCAACTTTATCGGCCTGGACCGGGTGTTCGACCCGGCTGTCGTTGACCGTACGCCGCAATTCATAACCGGCGGCCTTTACCGCCTGGTACGTCACCCGCTCTACACCTGCACCATGCTCGTCCTGTGGGCTTCGCCCTCTCTGAGTTGGAACCGCCTGGCCTTCAACTTGGGCGCCAGCGCCTATTTTGTCATTGGCAGCATCTTCGAGGAACAGAAGCTGCTGGACGAATTTAGCGGGGATTATGCTGCCTATCGCCGGCGCACGCAGGCCTTTTTACCGCGATTGAGACGCCCACGAGAGTAGAACATGCCGCTGCTGTGGCTTTCGCTGTCTTTTTTGGCAGGCATCCTGTTGGCTGCTGCCGTGCCGGCGTCCGCCTGGGTATGGGGTTCAGGAGGTCTGGTTGCCGCTGCGTTAGCCGCAGTTGAGTGGTGCTGGAAGCCTGCTCACGCGGGATGGAATCGACTACGGGCCTGGCTACCGCTCCCGCTCGGCGTTCTTCTGGCAGGTTTGTTTCTGGGTGCGCTGCGCGGTCAAACCGCAATTCCGGTCTGGGGGCCAGGTGATCTGGCGTATTACAACGGCAGCCCGGACCTTTCCCTGAGCGGATGGGTGGCTGATTACCCTGACCGGCGCGAAAGCGCCGTTTTGCTGCGGGTTCGCATCGAAACCATCCAGCCTGACGGGAAAGGCTCTCTCCCGGTGGCTGGGACCGCCTTGCTGCGCTTGCCTGCCGGCCGAGAGCTTCATTACGGCGACCGTCTGGTCATCTGGGGCATCCCTGAAGACCCGCCAGATGAGGCTGATTTTTCCTACAAGGATTATCTTGCCCGCCAGGGGATTCACACCTACCTTGCTTATCCGGCAGTGCGCCAGATGGGTAGCGGAGCAGGCAGTCCGCTGATGGCTGATATCTTCCGGCTGCGTGAAAAAGCCTACGCCACGCTCAATCGCATCTTTCCGCAGCCTGAGGCTGCATTGCTCGCCGGGGTGCTCCTTGGCTTGGACCGCGACCTGCCGGATGAAATTGTCTCAGCCTTTCAGGATACTGGCACGGCGCATATTGTTGCTATCTCGGGTTTCAACATGAGCGTTTTGGCTGCGCTTTTGATTGGACTGCTCGGCCGCTTTTTACCGCGCGGTTGGGCAGCGCTGGCCGCCGCTGTAACTATTGCTTTTTACACGTTACTGGTAGGAGCCAACCCGGCGGTTGTGCGGGCTGCCATCATGAGCAGCCTGGCGCTGTTCGGGCGCTTGATTGGGCGCGGCAGCGGCGGATTAACGCCGTTAGCCCTCAGCGCTGCGGTGATGAGCGGGGTCAATCCGCTATTGCCGTGGGATGCCGGTTTTCAACTCTCATTTACTGCCACGCTAGGCCTGATTTTGTACGGCGAACCGTTGCAGCAGGCCTTCGAATCCTGGGCTGAAAACCGGTGGGGTGACGCAGTCGCCAAACGCCTGGCCGGACCGGTGAGTGAATACTTCCTTTTTACGCTGGCTGCCCAGGTGACCACGCTGCCCGTGGTGTTATATCACTTTAACCGGCTATCTTTGACGGCCATGTTGGCCAACCCGCTGATTCTGCCGGTTCAGCCGGGTGTCATGATTTTAGGCGGCGTGGCCTTGATTGCGGGGATGGTTTTGCCTGCCATCGGTCAGATTCTCGCCTGGCTGGCCTGGCCGCTGGCCGCCTACACCCTGCGCGTGGTCGTGGGTCTGGCGCGGATTCAATCCGGGGCAGTATCCATAGGTGAATTTACCCCCTGGATGGCGCTGGCCTTCTATGCAGTCTTATTTGGCTTGACTTTTGGTCGGGAACGCCTGGCGCCGCTGCGCGAAAAGTTAAAGCCTGGGCTGCTGTTTGCCGGGCTGGGGCTGGTCACGCTGGTGGCCTGGAGCGCCGCATTGCGTCTCCCGGACGGGCGTTTGCATCTTTTCGTGATGGATAGTCAGGACGGACAAGCCGTTGTGTTGCGCTTGCCGGCTGGGGGACGGGTGCTGATTGGTGGCGCACCGGGCGCGAATCAACTCTCCAGTCAGTTGGGTCAACTGACGGGTCCGCTGGAGCGCCGGCTGGATGGCTTGGTGGTGAACTCGGCCAGTGCAAGCGCACTCGAAGGGCTGCCGCTATTAATCGAACGATTTCCGGTGGAGCAGGTATTCTGGGCAATCGCGCCACCGGAAAAACGCGCTGCGGAGCGGGCTATCGAAGCATTGGCAGAGTCCAAAGCTCAGGTGACGTTGTTGGAGAAAGGGGCACAACTCCAATTGGATGAAGGCGTGGTGTTGCAAGTACTTGCGGTAGATGGTGAACAGGCCGCGCTGCAGTTGGAATACGGCAACTTGTGCTTGGTGTGGCCTGAGGGTTTCTCGCCAGAAAAACTAAAGCGTTCTGGCCAACGGGTGAACGGCTGCGTCCTGATCGGAAATGCGGATATGGCTGTGAACGAATGGGTAGATCAGATGCCGCTGGCGCACGTGTTTTTTGGCAGCGCTCCGCAAAGTTTACCCGGTGTGTTATCCACCGGATTGAATGGCCAGATCGAACTGATCAGCGACGGTGCTGGCCTGTGGGTGAACGCGGAGAAAGTGACGAAATAAGGGTTTTGGTGCGAGGCACTTTTACAGTGCCTTGCACTTGCATTTGGCCTGTCAATTTTGACCACCCAGGAGCAGGTGCATCGCTCCTTGATATATAACAGACTGGCTTTCTTGTTAACTCAGGAGCAACGCCCCCGAGAGTAATTTGGGGGCGAGGCACTTTTACCGTAAGGTCTAAACCTTTATCTGCATCCTTGCAATTGGATGAGATTTGACTTGATCCAACCTGGCCTTGGCTGCCCCATTCCGTTGCCTGATGCAATTAAACAGAGTGTTTTTGCGCCAATACGGCGCAAAAACACTCAAAATTCATTTTGCTACCTTCGTCTTTTTCGTAAATCGCTAACCTTCCTGCTCTAGGCGCTTACGTCTTTCAAGTTCGGCTGCCGATGGATTGGCTAACTCAAACGTCCCGATCTTGATCTCCCCGGCGGGTTCATAAAAAGCCATAATGACGCCTGAGCCTGAGGTTTTGCAAGACTTGAGTTTCAGATTAGCTGGGACGGTGCCCTGGTCAAACAACCGTTTGCCGTTCCCGATGACGAGTGGGAATATCCATAATCGGTACTCGTCGATAAGGTTGTGTTTTAGCAGCGTTTGGATCAGATTGCTGCTGCCATGAACCAACAGTTCCGGCCCGTCTTGTGCTTTGAGCTTCCTGATTTCTTGTACGACATCGCCCTTGATCAGCGTAGAGTTGTTCCAGTCCACTTTATCGAGCGTTCGCGAGACGACATACTTTTTGGCACTGTTGAGTTGATCTGCGCCGGGCTCGGCGGAATACGGCCAGTGGGTTGCAAAGATTTCATAGGTTTTTCTGCCAAGCAGAAGTTCAGATGGCTGAGCCATCGATTCGCCCATAAGTTCATTCATGGTGTCGTCCCAGTAATTAACGGACCACCCACCGTAGCTAAAGCCGCCGCTGGGATCTTCTGGCGGGCCCCCGGGAGCTTGCATGACCCCGTCAAGTGTAGCGAAGGTGTTAACAATAAGTTTTCTCATTTTGTTCCTTCCTTTATCTTGTCTCAAACCGATAATGGTGAAGCTATTTTCCAGACCCAGGGCTAATTTTGCGAAGGTCTATATGAGGTACAGTTTTTTTCACTATAAAAACATAATATCAGTTAATCGATCTGATTTGGGTTTAAATCACCCAAATACCATAAATATTATCAAAACTCTCGATATGACAATAGACTGGCTAATTACCCGATTTATGGCCAGACAAAAAAGAATAACCGGCCTGGTTTTTGCTGTAAAAGGTTGCAGTGTATGTTTTTGGGTTTAGCTGGTAACTATAAAAAGGTCAGCGCCGAAGTAATGGCTTTGGTGCGACCTGCTCTGAATATCGAGGCTATAGAAAAGCAAGTGCATCACTTCTGTTGCGTGGCAATTTTGCTTCCTGGTTGACTTAGGAGCAGCACACCCAATAGTAATTGAGGTGCAAGGCACTTCAGAAGTGCCTTGCACTTGGCCTGAATATCCGGGCTATGAAAAAGCAGGAGCATTGCTCCTTGCTGTCTGGCAGATTCGCTTCCCGGTTTACCCGGGATCAATGCACCCAACGGTTTTACCCCGAATGCCGGATGTTGAGCACCTCACCGTCCTGGACGATGTACTCTTTGCCTTCCAGGCGCAGCTTGCCTTTGGCGCGGGCTTCGCTTAATCCGCCCAGGCTCACCAGGTCGTCATAGGTGACTACTTCGGCGCGAATGAAACCCTTCTGCAGGTCGGTATGAATTTCACCGGCAGCCTCGGGAGCAGTTGCCCCCCGCCTTACTGTCCAGGCGCGCACTTCGTCCGGCCCGACCGTGAAAAAGGACTGCAAGCCGAGCAGGTCATACGACAACCGGATCATGCGGTTCAGGCTGGGCTCTTCGATGCCGTATTCTTCCATGAATAGCTGGGCGTCTTCGGCCGGCAGTTGGGCAATATCCATCTCCAGCTTGCCCTGCAGTGCAACCAACTGGCTGTGGCGGTGGTCATAGGCGATCTCCGGCGCGGCCTGGCCCTCGGCCAGGTTGAAAACCACCAGCACCGGTTTACGGCTGAGGAAACCAAAGCCGGAGAGCATCTTCTCTTCATCTGCCGATATATCCATGTCGCGTAGCGGAATTTCATCGTTCAGGGCCGCCTGCAAGCGTTCGAATAGCACAATTTCGCGGTCAATGGTGGCACGATCGCGACCAGCGCCTTTTTTACGTTCTTCAGCCAGCCGTTCCAGCTTGCGTTCGGCGGCAATCAAATCGTTGAGGATAAACTCGCCATCCATGGCGGCCAGGTCACGAGCCGGGTTGATGCTGATCTGCGGGTGTGGTATGTTGTCATCCTCAAAGCAGCGCACGACATGGATGAAACCGTCCATCTGGGTCAACTGATTGAGCAGGGTACCCGCGATGCCGCTCTTACTGGCTGAACCGTCCAGGCCGGCGATGTCAGCGTAGGTCACCTTGGCATAAATCGTCTTTTTGGGGTTGAACATGCGCGAAAGCACATCCACCCGCGGGTCGGGCACTTCCACCACCGCGGTATGCACTTCGATCTTACCGGTCGTACCGGTTGGTTGGGTCGCACGAGTGAGGGCGTTGAACAGGGTTGTTTTGCCGGATTGCGGCAGGCCAATAATTCCGAGGCGCATGGGGGTGAATACCTTGACCCTTCTGGTTATTTTGCGATATACTCATCAATGCAAGCGCCGGAGTGGCGGAACTGGCAGACGCGCACGACTCAAAATCGTGTTCCGTAAGGAGTGTGGGTTCGATTCCCACCTTCGGCACCAAAATTATAACACGCCCCCCTCGTCAGGCGGGGCGCTGTGTATTAAACGGTAGAGAGTTACCTGGGCGCTCGCAAGGCCTGCTGGGGAGAAAAGCTACTTAGCTACTTGCCCGATAGAGCGGGTTATAGTAGGACAAACTTTAGTTTGTCCAGGCAAGCTAAAGCTTACCCTACATTACATTAAAGCATTTCCACGACGGCACTTTTGCAATAAACTAGTTTCAATCCAGATATCTGGAGGTTGAAGGTACTTGCCTTCGAAAAGACCTCGTCAGGGGTCCTTTTGTCTTTCAGCCTGTAACAAACCGCGCCTGTAAAAATTTTTCAGGCACGCTACACTTTAGCCCGTGGTAGAATCAAACTGAAACTATCAGGTAAAGTTGGAGGTTTAATGGAGCAGGAAACAGGTTCTTTTACGATTAAAAAAGGCTTGGCTCAAATGTTAAAAGGCGGCGTGATCATG